>NZ_JAPCIT010000004.1:0-283197 GCF_027707385.1 Aeromonas sp. QDB54
AAATCGGCTCAAACATGAAGAAATGAAATGACTGAGTCAGCCGAGAAGAATTTCCCCGCTTATTCGCACCTTCCCTAGCAATCAAGAGTGTTTCCCCCTCAAAATCAGAACAAAAAACAACCCAAAATCGATTACCAAATAATCAGTGATGATATTAAAAATTGGCGCTCTGCCGGCTAAAAACATGACTAAAAGTGTGGTCTATAACGCATCAAACCTATGTAAGAAATATCTTAATTAATCGATTTTTATCCAAAAAAACTCATTAAACAACTATCACAAATTACGATTTAAATTAAAAAACACATACAAAACAACAGGTTAAGAAGAATGCTCAATACGAAATGATTGGCTATTATGTATTGACTCAATCGCACCTGATCAGTAGTATGCGGCACAAACAAAATAAAGCATGATGCTCGTCACGAGTCGACGCGCAGAGGGCACGGGATAATCAACCTGCTTTGCAGGATTAATTTCTGAACAACTTTGTTGTTCGGCGCCCCTCTATTACCTCATGTTTTGTAAAATACAGCAAAATGTTGTTTTTGAACGGGACTATGTTATTTCCGTGCGGTAGCCATGGTGAAAAACAACATGTCTAGACCGAAATAAAAACACAAAACAAACATTTATGCAACATCCCATTATGTTGCGGTTGCGGGCACAGACGCTGCTATTATGTTCGCAACTGACGAACATTATAGAATTGCGCCTCATACGAGGCCCTACAGACAACGCCACTCCATTTTGTAAGAAAAGACCAACCATTGAATAAGCCAATTCTATCCAACCAGTACCGTTCTCCTCTGAAAGTCCTGAGAGATGTCACCTTCGGTCTGCTCATGCGGGAGCTCAAGACACGTTTTGGCAAGTATCGTATGGGTTATCTATGGGCCATACTCGATCCACTAGTTACAATCTCCATTTTTAGTGCTCTATTTGGATTAAAGCAAAGGCATGGCTTTGGTGGTGCCGAAGCGCCTGTTTTTATCGCTGCAGGATATCTACCATTTTTATTTTTTAAACTCACAGTTAACAGACTGCAGTCCGCAGTTAGTGCCAACAAGGGGTTATTTTGCTACCGACAAGTCACTCCTTTCTCAACTTTATTTGCCAGATTTATTTTGGAAATTATTATAGGCATTTTAGTCGCATCGATATTAATACCTGGTTTATATTGGTTCGGTTTTCATGCATTACCAGCAGACCCCTTAGCTGTGCTAGTGGGGTACTTAATGATCATGCTGCTGTCATTTTCACTCGGCAGCCTTTTTTGTATCTGTGCTAGTTTATCAAGTGAAGCTGAAAAGTTAATACCTATCCTTATGAGGCCATTAATGTGGATATCTTGTGTGTTCTTTCCTCTCGCAGCTATCCCTCAAAACTATCAGCATTTCTTTTTATGGAACCCTATAGTTCACGCTTTGGAGTTAATACGCAGCGGATGGATAGCTGGTTTTGATAGCCCGAGTGTTAGCTGGGAATTCCTAATTGGTGTGACCATAGTCATGCTCACATTTTCCATGAGTTGCTACCGTTTAACTCATAAGAAATTGATTGCCATATCATGATAATAATTGACAACGTATCCAAGTACTACCTGACAAAGTTTGGTAGACATTATGTTTTGAAAGACATAAATATAATCTTGCCTAAAAATAAAAACATTGGTGTTCTAGGTGCCAATGGAGCTGGCAAATCTACACTGCTAAGATTGTTGGGTGGTATGGATATGCCAAGTGAAGGTAAAGTTATAAGGAAATGTAGAGTATCATGGCCACTTGCCCTCAGCGGTGGTTTTCAAGGCAGCATGACCGGACGTGATAATACAAGATTCATCTGCAGAATACATGGAATTTATGATACAGATGAAGTTGAGGAATGGGTGAAAGAGTTTTCAGAAATAGGCCATCACTTCGAGCTACCAATAAGAAGCTATTCTAGTGGCATGAAATCAAAGTTCTCATTTGCAGTTAGCATGGCTTTTGATTTTGATATTTATCTGACTGATGAGATCACATCGGTTGGTGATGCACGGTTTAAGCAAAAATGTATTGATATTTTCAATAAAAAACGAGAGACGGCTGGATTAATAATGGTTTCCCACAGTGTTACAAATATCAGAAAACAATGTGACATGGGTCTTGTTCTTAGAGATGGGAGGCTGGATGCGTACGATGACATTGAAGAGGCTATATCTATTTATCAAACACTATAATGTATCTGAATCGGTAAAATAAAATGATAAAGAAAATAATGCCTGTTTTTTTTGAAAAAAAAATTCAAAAGCTAAAAAGAAACCCAAAACTATTTCTGATTGACTCCAAAGGATATAGGGTTGCGCACTCATCATGGAAAAAAGCCATCAAACTTGGCAGCTTTCTCTGGGTGATAGTCTGCTTCAGTCTGGCAGCTCTCTATTACGGTGCTATTGCCAGTGATCGCTATGTCAGTCAGGCGAGCCTTATCATCAAGCAAGCAGATCAGCTGAAGATGCTGCCAGATGCCCTCTCCATGCTGGGGCTCGGGGGCAGCAATCATCAGGATGTACTGGTGATCCAGGAGTACCTCAAGTCTTGGGATATGCTCAACACCTTGGATAAAGAACTGCAACTGAAAAAACACTACCAGAGCGACAACGCCGATATGTTCTCGCGCCTGCCGGCAGATGCCAGCCGTGAGGAGTTTCTGGCCTTCTATCGTGACCACCTCACCATTAGTCTGGATGAGCTCTCCGGAGTGCTGACCGTCAGCCTGCAAGCCTTCGAACCTGACTACGCCAAACAGGCAGTTCAGTTGATGCTCAAAGAGAGCGAAGGATTCATCAACCGGCTGAGCCGTCAGGTGGCTATGGATCAGCTCAAGTTCGTGGAAACCGAAGTGGCCCGCTCACACGAGCGGCTGCTCAGTGAGCGAGAAAAGATGCTGGCCTTCCAGAACCAGCACCAGCTGATGAGCCCGGAAGCCACCAGTACGGCCATGATGGGGGTGGTATCGGAGCTCGAAGCGGAGCTGGTACGTCAAAATGCCGAGCTCAAACGACTGCAAATCTACATGAATGCCAATGCCCCTGATGTGGTAGCGGTGAAAGACAGGGTCGATGCCCTCACCCGTCAGCTGGCGCAAGAGAAAAACCGCCTGACCGGCAGCGAGAAACAGTCCCTCAACGAGGTCAATGCTGACTATCAGGCGGTTCAGGTTCAAGCCCAACTGGCCGCCGATGTCTACAAGACCGGTCTGGTCAGCATGGAACAGGCCCGCGTTGAAGCGTATCGCAAATTGAAACATCTGCTGGTAGTGAGCCAACCCAGCCAGGCCGAAGAGGCCGAATATCCACGCCGTCTCTACAACCTGGCCACCATTGGCGTTCTGCTTTGCCTTTTCTACGGTCTGGTCGTGATGGGTCTTGCCACCCTGCGCGAACATCAGGACTGACAGGAGTATGTCGTTGAATACCTTCTTTACTAGATCACTCAATATCAAGCCGAGTCTGCTGGCGCTGAGTCTGGGCCTCTTGTTGCAACCCGCCTATGCCCTAGAAATCTCCCAGGAAGGGGCTCCGGTGCGCAAGGTCATCACGGATACCCAGACTCGGGATCCTGTGTTTGGCAACTGGCTGTTTCGCGGTGAGTTTGCCCGTGAATCCTTCAATGGCTTCAACCCGGATTACCGCATCGCCATCGGCGATCGCCTGCAGGTGCAACTGTGGGGAGGGGTCGAGTTTGATCAACCCCTGACCGTCGATCACCAGGGTAATATCTTCCTGCCCAAAGTGGGCCCCATCAAGGTTGCCGGAGTGCGCAACGAGCAACTGAACGATACCCTGCTGGGCGCCATCACTACCGTCTATCAGAAGAATGTCAGCGTCTATGCCACGCTGGATGTGAGTCAGCCGGTCAAGATCTTCGTGACCGGCTTTGTCAAACAGCCGGGTCTGTTTGCCGGTCAGTCAGGGGATTCCATCCTCTATTTTCTGGACAAAGCGGGTGGCATCTCCCCCGAGCGCGGCAGCTATCTGGATGTGGCCCTCAAGCGCAATGGCCAGACCCTGCGCCACTACAACCTCTACCAGTTTCTGGTCAATGGCACCCTGCTGCCGACCCAGCTACGCGATGGCGACATCATAGTGGTGGCGCCGCTGCGTTATCAGACCACTGTGCGCGGCAAGGTGGCAAATGCCAACAAGTTCGAGCTGAGCAAGCCCCATGTCACCCTGACCGAGCTGATGCAGATGGCCAGGCCCGACCCCGATGCCACCCATATCCGGGTCAGCCGCAATCAGGGGGAAGATATCCGCATGGACTACTACCCCATCAATGATCAGCAGATGAGCAGCCACATGGTCAGCTCCGGCGATACCGTGGAGGTGATTGCCGACAAGCGTTACGCCTCCATCGCGGTACGGGTGGAAGGGGAACACGACAGTGCCCAGGAGTATGTGCTCAAGTACGGCGCCCGCCTTGGCGACATCCTCAACGGCTTGAAACTGACCCAGGATGCCGATCTCAGTGCCATCCAGCTCTATCGGGAATCGGTCAAGGTTCGTCAAAAAGAGATGCTGCAGTCATCGCTCAAGGCGCTGGAAGCCAGCATCCTGACCGCCCGCTCTTCGTCCGAAGGTGAGGCCAAGCTGCGCAACAGCGAAGCTCAGCTTCTGATGCAGTGGGTGGAGCGTGCAAAAGACATCCAGCCCAACGGCCAGGTGGTGCTTGCCAACGGCACCAATATGGAAGACGTGCGGCTCGAACCGGGCGATATCATCCGTATCCCGCGCCAGACCAACCTCATCATGGTACACGGGGATGTGATGTTCCCGAACGCCATCCTGATGGACAGCAAGCGTACCGTGGCCGATTACATCAATCTGGCCGGCGGCTTTACCCAGAAAGCCAGCAACTCCCGCATCCTGCTGCTGCACCGTGATGGCACCTTCAGCCAGATCGAGAAGAGTGATCTGGACAACAAAGAGATTGCCATCAAGCCGGGTGACGAGATCTTCGTGCTGCCGCAGGTCGATACCAAGTCACTGCAGATCACCAAGGATATTACCGAAGTGCTCTACCAGATCGCCATTTCGGCGCGAGCACTGGTGCTCCTTTAATAAATTGGCGTGGCCTGAGGGCCACGCCAATTAAATTGTGAGTCAATTCGTTTGAATAATAAAAAAAGGCCACGTATTGCATTGGTGGCGGATCAGTTCACAACTTTCAGCTTGGCACCTGACGCAGATCTTGTGCAGATTACCCCTCTCGATTGGCGATGGAAGCTCAGATTGTTCAAGCCTGACTTTCTGTTTGTTGAATCAACCTGGCGTGGTTATAAGAACAGTTGGCAAGGGAAAATAGCCAGTTATGCCCATAGCTCTCCGAATAAACCCGAGCTCAGCAAGCTGCTCGACTATTGTCGAAAACAAAAGATAACCACCATCTTCTGGAACAAGGAAGACCCATTTCATTTCGAGCGCTTTGCCGATGCCGCTGCGCTGTTCGATGTCGTCTATACCACCGACATTGGCTCACTGGAACGATATCGTGCCCTGCCCCATCAGGCTTTCCAACATGTCGGAGTCTTGATGTTTGCCGCTCAGCCACGCTGGTATCAACCTGCAGAAGCGGGGGAGCGTGGACCGGGCATCGCCTTTTTAGGGGGCTATTATGGGAACGAGCTGGCGGAGCGGAGCCGTGCTCAGGAGGATGTGCTCTATGCCCTGCGAGATCGGGGGCTGATCATCTTTGACCGATTTTGGCAACACAATAGTGGTTGCAGTTACCCCGAGAAATTGCAGCCATATTGCAAACCGGCCATCTCACCAGCGCTGGTCGCCAAGGCATATCGGCAATATCAGATTTATCTCAATTTCAATACCATCAGTCAGTCGACGACCATGCTCTCGCGACGGGTATTTGAGCTTGCCGCTGCCGGCTGCCCAATTATCAGCACACCCTCGCTAGCCATGGCCAATATTTTTGATGAAAGTGTCATTTCAATATCGAATGGCACTGAAGCAAGAGAATGGTGTGTGCAATTACAAAAAAATGTTCAACAAAGAAACGCATTGGGTGAGCAAGCCAAGGAGATAGTGCTTGCCCAACACACCTGGCAACACCGGCTGAACCAACTCAACAGTGAACTCAGCCTTTATTAAGTTACGTTAGGACATTGCATAAAATCAATTAACTCACACGGGAGTGAATAATATGCCGATGAAAGCGCAGCGGGTATTGATTGTATTTGGTACCAGACCGGAAGCGATCAAGATGGCGCCTATCGTCAAGGCCTTTCAGGCCAATCGCAAGGTTGACGTCAGAGTTTGTGTCACCGGGCAACACCGGGAAATGCTGGATCAGGTACTGAACCTGTTCGAGATCGAACCAGAATACGATCTCAACATCATGAAACCGGGCCAGGATCTGACCGACGTGACCACTGCCATCTTGCAGGGGCTCAAACCCGTCTTTGCAGAGTTCAAACCGGATCGCATCCTGGTGCACGGCGATACCGCCACCTCGTTCGCGGCGACACTGGCTGCCTACTATCACCGTATTGCAGTAGGCCATGTGGAGGCGGGACTGCGCACCGGCAACATCTACTCTCCCTGGCCGGAAGAGGGTATGCGCCGTCTGACCGGCGGCATCGCCGATCAACACTACACCCCGACGATCAGCTCGCTGAAAAACCTCATCATGGAGAACATCACTCCTGAGACCATCTTCGTCACCGGCAACTCGGTGATCGATGCCCTGATTGAGGTTTCCCACCGCATTGATAAAAACGTCGGCATGAAGGCTGAGCTGGCTGCCCGTTTCCCCTTCCTGGACCAGAGCAAGAAGCTGATCCTGGTCACCGGCCATCGCCGCGAGAACCACGGCGATGGCTTTGAGCGCATCTGCAAGGCTCTCGCCGTACTGGCCAAACGGGACGATGTGCAAATCGTTTATCCCGTGCATCTCAACCCCAATGTACAAGAGCCGGTCAACCGCAACCTCAAGGGGCTCGACAACGTGCATCTGATCGAGCCGCAAGACTACCTGCCGTTCGTCTACCTGATGAAGCAGAGCTACCTGATCCTGACCGATTCGGGCGGTATTCAGGAAGAGGCCCCCACCCTGGGCAAACCGGTACTGTGCATGCGCGATACCACTGAGCGCCCGGCAGCGGTCAAAGCAGGCACGGTACGTCTGGTGGGCACCTGTGATGAAACCATTGTCGCGGAAACTGTTCGTCTGCTGGATGACGAGCTGGCCTATCAGGTGATGAGCCACGCCAACAACCCCTACGGGGATGGCAGAACCAGTCAACGCATCGTTGAGGCGGTGATCGGCCTAAGCGGCGCCCTGGGTCAACAGATCGACAGCAGCCTGCAAGTAGCCTGATTTACAGATTACATACCTGTCCTTGGGGGCTTTCTTGCCCCCTGTTTTACTATCGAGAGCACACAATAATGAAATTTGAAACCATCTCCGTCGTTGGTCTGGGTTATATCGGTTTGCCAACAGCAGCAGTCATCGCCAGCAACGGCATTCGCGTCATCGGGGTCGATGTCAACCAGCATGCGGTCGATACCATCAACCAGGGCAAGATCCATATCGTCGAGCCAGGCCTGGAAGATCTGGTCAAGCAAGCGGTACAAAATGGCCATCTGAGTGCCCATACCAGCCCGCAGAAAGCGGATGCCTTCTTGATCGCCGTGCCGACCCCGTTCAAGGGTGAAGAGCACGAGCCGGACCTGAAATACATCGAGAGCGCCTCCCGTGCCCTGGCTCCCATGCTGGAGAAAGGCAATCTGGTGGTACTGGAGTCCACTTCACCGGTCGGCGCCACCGAACAGATGGCCAAATGGCTGGCCGAAGAGCGCAGCGATCTGACCTTCCCCCACACTGTGGCAGAAGGCCAGACCCCTGATATCTTTGTGGCGCACTGCCCTGAGCGCGTACTGCCGGGGCAGGTGATCCGCGAGCTGGTAGAAAACGATCGCATCATCGGTGGCATGGACAAAGCCAGTACAGCGGCAGCCACCCAGGTCTACAAGATGTTCGTCAAGAAGGGTGAGTGCATCGCCACCGAAGCGCGCACCGCCGAGATGAGCAAGCTGACCGAAAACGCCTTCCGCGACGTCAATATCGCCTTTGCCAACGAGCTGTCGCTGATCTGCGATAAGCAGGGGATCAATGTGTGGGAGCTGATCTCTCTTGCCAACCGTCACCCGCGGGTCAATATCCTGCAACCGGGTTGCGGCGTGGGCGGCCACTGCATCGCGGTCGATCCCTGGTTCATCGTCAATCAGAATCCTGACACCGCAAAAATCATCCATCAGGCGCGCCTGGTCAACGACTACAAGCCGCACTATGTAGTGGAACAGGTTGAGCAAGCGGTTGCCGGTCTGGTTAACCCGAAAATTGCCTGTCTGGGTCTGGCCTTCAAACCGGATATCGACGATCTGCGTGAAAGCCCGGCACTGGATATCACCAAGACCCTGGCCAACAACCCTGCCTATCAGATTCTGGCGGTTGAACCCAATATCGAAGCGCTGCCGGCTGCGCTGGAAAATCGCAATAACGTCAAACTGGCCTCCCTGTCAGATGCTCTGCAACAAGCAGATGTGATTGTTATTCTTGTCAAGCACAAGCAATTCCTTGGTCTGAATCGTAGCGATATTGCTAACAGCCAGCTATTTGACTTCGTTAACGCCATCTAATATTCCATCAATTACGGGCCATGATATTTATCATGGCCCGTGCGAAAAAAATAAATATGAAAAAGCAACGAAATAATCGAGCTGAAAAAAAACGCACCCAAGTTACAACCAAAACAGAGTTATTAAAAGAATTAGAGGCCAAGACCTCTATATATGAAAAAGAAAAAGAGTCACTCACTGAAGAAATAAAAAAGATTGAAAATGAGCTTCGTAATGCTAGAGTCAAATATAGGAATGTGACTCAGCAAAACATGAACTATAAAGAAAAAATATCCCATATAGAGAGTGAATATCAGTCTGTTCTAGACTCAAGTAAGCTGCATGAAAAAAACCTTGCCGTATTACACAATGAGCTTGCTCATTTACAGTCAGCCCTGAATGATAAAGATAGCTTTTTATCAGTTAATCAAGCAGTGACTCAATCTTTGCAATCTGAACAAGATAATCTGAAGATGGATTTTCTGCGGGCTCGCTTAGCTTTGCATGACATGCGACAAGAGATCTTTAAAAAAGAGGCTGAGCTTTCACAACATAAATTAAAATCTGCCAAGTTAAAAAACACCCTCTCTTATCAGCTAGGTCATACACTTATTTTTTCAACCAAGAGTTGGAAAAACTTTATAACCCTGCCGATGAAGCTTTGGCAAATAAGGCGTCTAGCCGCAGCAAGGCGCATGACAGAGTCAACTCAAGCACTGCTCTCCTATCAGCCTACTGAGGTGCTTGGGATCGCCAATAGGACAGAGATACTTCATCTGGAGAGAGCGATTGAATCTCTGGTGATTGACACCAAGGATGGACTTGCAAAAGCATTAAGAAGCTTGAAAGTCGCCAGTATCATGGATGAGTTTACCTTCCTGTCATATAATCCTGAGTGTAATCTTCTACAGCTGACCCCCCAGCACTGGGCGCAGGAGCTGGCAACATTCCAACCTGAGTTACTGATCATTGAGTCCGCATGGCGTGGCAAAAATGACTTGTGGGGTGGCAGAGTTGGTCATATGAGCCAAGAGGTGGTCAGCATTGTTGAGTGGTGCCGTAGTAATAAGGTCCCCACTGTTTTTTGGAACAAAGAGGATCCCGTTCATTTTGAAACCTTCCTAAATACAGCCAAGCTTTTCGATTATGTCTTTACCACTGATATTGACTGCATCAGCCGATACAAATCGGCATTAGGTCATGACAGAATATACTTCTTGCCATTTGCTGCGCAGCCAAAGGTCAACAACCCCATCGAGAAGTATGATCGAAAAGACGCATTCTGTTTTGCTGGAGCTTATTACGTAAAATATCCAGAAAGAACTCGTGATCTGGGCGATTTTTTGTTAAGTCTGCCTGATTTCAAACGAGTTGAAATTTATGACAGAAACTTCGGGAAAGACGATCCTAACTATCAGTTCCCCGTTGAATATCAGCCCTTTATTGTCGGTACACTACCTTATAGCGAAATTGATCGAGCTTATAAGGGATATTACTACTCAATAAATCTTAACTCTATAAAGCAGTCCCAGTCTATGTTTGCTCGACGGGTATTCGAGCTACTTGCCTCCAATACAATTACCGTTAGTAATTTTTCTCGCGGTGTACGAGCTATGTTTGGTGATCTGGTCTTCACCAGTGATTCGGGTAGAGAATTAGTAGGGCGACTCAACAAAATAGCAGGCAACCCACTCAAGGTAAAACTGTTACGTCTACAAGCCCTGCGTAAGATAATGACAGAGCATACCTATCAAGATAGATTGGCTTATATCTACTCCAAAGTCAGTAATAGTGCGCCACAATCTCTGCTGCCAGATGTTACTGTAACGGCTTATGCAAGAACTATAGAAGAATGCGTCACACTGATCCAACACTTCTCTCGCCAGCAATATGCAAATAAAGCGCTGACTATTGTAACAACCAATGGCCTTGACCCCTCAGGACTTGAGGTCGAAGAAAATATAACCTTGGTTAATGCCAGCCAAGCTGAAGAGAGCAGATTAAAAACTATTTGTATGGGTAAATGGCTATCTGTCATGGTAGCTGAAGATTATTATGGCCCACATTATTTAACAGATCTGGTGATAGCTACTCGCTATACAGATGCCAAAGTCATTGGTAAAGGGGCATTTTATAAGATAGCGGCCGGTAGTTTAGAGATTAACCGACCAGATAAGATATACCAGCATATTGACAGCATTGCTGCTCGCAGTGGTATCGCCTCAGGTGCCGTGCTGCCAGACTGCAATCTGCGCGAATGGATTACCACACTCTATACCTATCAATATACCAGTGATGATGTATTCTCTGTCGATGAGTTCAACTATTGCATGAATGGTGCAGATAGCGCTGATAATTATGAAGAGTTCAGTACGGGTATGCTGGCTAGTGGCTATAGCCTGACCGAACTGAATACTATTGCAGAACAAACGAAACCACTTGACATTGATATAACCAACTTACCCACTTTTTCTGCCGAAGATATTCAGGAGCTGCTCACCCCCCCCAAGAATACCCAGGTTTCTGCATTGATGGAAAATGGTCTGCTGACATTTACCTCAACTCTGGCGGATGGCAAGCATGAGTACTGGTACGCCAAGAGAGAACACTCTCTCAATGAGCTGAATGTACAAAATGGAAAGTTAAAACTTCATCTTGAAACGACACCAGGTCTGAACCTCCAGTTTGTCCTGTTCTTTATGGACAAAGATAAAGAGCGATTGTCCCATGTTGTAAAACCAGCAAACCGAAATGTTATTATTGATTTGCCAGCAGGTACCATCTCGATCAAATTTGGATTGCGTATCTATGCAGCGGGATCAGCATCAGTGTCTTCTTTGGTGTTGGATTGCAAACCCAATACGCCAAGTCAGCAGTTGGCCAACAAACCGTATCTTCTGATCACCAACAACTACCCCAGCTATCATGATTTGTATAAAAATGCGTTTGTACATAGCAGGGTCAAGGCTTATAAAGAAGCAGGCACGGCTTGCGATGTATTCCGTTTCAAACCTGATCAGCCCCTTTCTTACCATGAATTTGAAGATATTGATGTAACGACGGGTGGTGCAGAAGCACTGGAAGTGCAGCTTAAACATGGTCACTATCAACACTTGGTTATTCATTTTATTGACCGAGGAATTTGGGATGTTATCAAGCCATATTTGGATAATATCAAGGTCACCGTATGGACCCATGGTGCAGATATCCAATCGTACGAACGTCGAGCCTTCTTGTATGATACTCCAGAGCAACACGCTCGTGCCAAAGCGCTAAGTGACGACAGGTTGGGATTGTGGCGTGAAATGCTCTCACCAATGCATTCCAATCTAAGAATTGTCTTTGTTTCTCGTTATCTTGCCGAAACTGCCATGGCAGATTTGGCGATCCAGATTCCAACAGAGCAATATGCAATTATTCATAATCCAATCGATACCGAGTTCTTTGAATATAAAAAGAAGGATATCGAGCAACGCAAGAAGATCCTTTCTATTCGTCCCTATGCCTCTCGTGTGTATGCCAACGACTTGATGGTCAAAGCCATTCTTGAGTTACAAAAGTACCCGTTCTTTAACGAACTAGAATTTAGAATCATTGGTGATGGCCCACTTTTCGATGAGACCCTTGCTCCAGTTATGGGTCTTAGCAATGTCATTATTGAGCGACGCTTTGTCAATCACAAAGAGATCAAGGCATTGCATCAGCAATATGGGCTATTTATGTGCCCAACTCGAATGGATACTCAGGGTGTGTCACGAGATGAAGCTATGTCATCGGGATTAATTCCTCTAACAAATAAAGCTGGCGCAGTACCGGAATTCATTGATGACTCCTGTAGCTTCGCAGATAAGAGTGAAGAAGTTAGCGAAATTGTAAAAGGAATATATTCCCTATACCATAACCCATCCTTATTCCATGAGATGAGTTACAATGCGTCTCTAATGACTCAAATGAAGAGCTCCAAAAATAATATTATTTCATGTGAGCTAAAAACATTCCAATGTTAATCTACGAAACTAACCTTTAAGTTAAGAATATGAATAAGAAACCTTGCTTATTAGATAAAAAACAAAACAATTTTTTTGTAATCACAGGAAATAGCGATCTTCTTTCAAGAGTAAAAGTAGAGTTTAATTTATTTAACATTATAGATTTCTCAGAAAGCACACTAATAATATCCAGCCAACCAGTAGAAAATAATAGTATAACTTCAGGGTATTGCTTATCCACCAATATAAAAACCGATCAACCAAAAAAAAATGATACTGGGGAGTTTACCACCCTTCAAGTTAAAGACACTGAGGTAGAAATATTTAGTGATTTCTTTGGCCTTGGTATTCTTTATATTTTTGAAAGCCCGGCCTTTTCATTTGTTTCTAACAATCTATCTATTTCTGCTGACATAATAAGAAGGCTATCAAAAAACACATTGATAAATGAACGATATAAGTCAAGCTTAAGATATAATTCATTTATGTTTTTGCAGCAACCACTAAGCAATGAGATGCCCTTTGAGAGTTTTAGACGATTAAATATTAACGAGTCAGTTACCATTAGTAATAATAAATTTAGTGTTAATAGTGGAAACCTTAAAGAAGAAATAAGCAACAACTATGAAGATCTTCTTGAAAAAGGCGTTATAGAAGTAAAACAAAATATAAGAAATATTATAAATAATAATGGCGAGAAAGAGATATGCTGTGACTTGAGTGGTGGGAAAGATAGTAGAATGGTTCTTGCTGCATTATTATCTGAAACAACCACCTCTGAGCGGGATAAAATAAGAATACATGCCAAAGATGTGCCTGGTAGTAGAGATCTAGATATTGCTTGCCTTATCGCCCATAAGTTTTCTCTTAGTTTTATAAATAGTTACAGCAATGATGTTTATGACATTTCACAATCTGACGCACTAGATTTATATCGGAGTTTCTTTATGGGTGAATATCTTCGCCCAGCGATTCCGAGTTTTTCGGCCAGAGGTAATGGTAACAGAATTTATTTGTCTGGAGGGTGTGGCGAAGCTGTTACCTCAACAGCAAAAGTTGAATGGCTTAGATCACTATACAAAAAAGGTGATTCAATATCTGACTTAGTGGAAAAAGCTATAAATGAATATTGTAAAGATAGCCTGAGCTACTTCGACAAGGAAACACTAGATGAAGCTATTGATTTTTATAAAAAGGAATGTACTGATATAGTTCAACTAGATATCGATAACGCTATAAACATATTGTATCTAAAATTTAGAAATCGTGTTCATTTCGGTTTTAGTTTTCTCCGGAGTTATCATGAATCAACGACTTATCATCCGTTAATGTCTAGATCCTTATATTTTGCATCTCAATGCCTAAGTGAGGATGAGCGTCGTTCAGGAAAACTCATTTATGATTTTACAAAAAAACTCGAACCTATATTAGTACAGCTTCCATATGATTCTTTCTTTCCATATGCAAAGAGCAAAAAAGAATACTTCGACCTGTCACATTTAGATACTAGTTTCAATATAGAAATAAATAACAAAAAATCCGAGTGGCATGATTCACATATTACTGTGATGAAAGAAAAAAATTCAAAAAGAATTAGAAATATAAATCAATCAAAGTTAAAACTTGATGATGGATTATTTCATGGTGCTATGTTTTCACTAACAAAGTTAAAGAGCGAGAATATTTTAAGTGATAGTGACTACTCTTTCTTAAAGGGAAAAATATTAAAGCTTAGTTTAAATAAAAATAAACAATACTACCACCTAATGTGTTTAAAAATAATTAGCTACCACGATATCGTGTTAGGTATTATTCCTATATCTGAGATGTACAGCATGTCAGCATCTACCAATAATTCAGATCTCCACAACCCAGCTGACATTATCGAAAAAGTTAGCATGAGTGTAGACTCTATCAATATAGTGGTTGACATTTCAGTTCATAAGAGCCCAATTACTAAGGTTGCTTTCTATCACATGGTAAATAATGTACGAGTAAGAACACAGTGGTATGGCAGTGATATGAAGTTCACCGTCCCATTGATGGATGGTGAAAATAAAATAATATGTTTTGCTAAAAATGGTAATGACACATCCAAAAGAGAAATAAAAATAATCAACTCTTAATGAGTGTATAGTATCTTCAATAGTAACTATTACTTGAGCGGGTGTTTAATGTCTCAGCTTGTACCTGGATACTCTGGATATATTGGAAATGATAAAAATAAAAATGAAGATCTCGCCTATATAAATGTTAAAGATAGCGATCGTCTTCTTGTTTTTCTTAACGGAGCAATTAGCAGGAGTATAAAGCACCCTCCTGTATTTCAACGAAAGACATGGCTAGACTATATACCTCATACTTCAGTGATAATTCCAGATAGAACTGTTGAGATAAATGACTCTCTGGAATTGGCTTGGTATCTAGGTGTTAATGGAAGTGACTATTTAATAAAAGTCATTTCTTATGTTTCTAGTCTTGCGCTTGAACTTGGAATAAAAAACAGCAGAATTACATTCTACGGTTCTTCCGGTGGTGGTTACGCTGCTATTTTAGCAAGCACACTCTTAGTTGGCAGCAATGCGATTGTCATAAATCCTCAGATATATCTCAATAGGTATATAAAACGCGTTTATGACAAGTTTCTCAATGATACGGGGCATAATGAAGACTATTTGTTTTTGGATGCTACTAAATTAATGCTTGAGTGTAATTACATCCCACCAATAAAATACTTTCAGAATGTAATGGATAAGCTGCATTATCAACATCACTACATTCCATTTGTACGTTGGTATGCAGAAAACGCGACCCTTCTAAATAAGAAGGGAACTGTATCGTTTATAGAAAGCATAGATGATAAAGGGCATAGTGCCATTCCAAATGTGCTGGAGTCACTACCTTTTATTATGGAGGAAAATAGAGAGCAAACCTTCACATTAAACCGTGTGCCAGAGAAAAGCTTAAGTGTATATAAGCTCACTGAGTCGATATGTCTCTATATGGAGTTTGAAAATATCAGCGATAGAGTAGTAGCATATATTAAAAACCCTATTTCACCCACATCTGAACGTATTCTTTCAGAAAAAGGGTGGATGAAGTCACAAAAGCTCGGTTTATGCAAATATATCAAACCAAAAGACTCCCTCAAATTTATGCCATGCTTAAATTTTGGTTCGGTTGAAGATACAATTATTGTGACATTAATAACTTGGTACTGCGAAGGAACGGTTACAGCCAATGTCATCCATCAATAAAAGTGATAACCTGGCCATTGAATTCATAATACCTTACTCATTTAGATTTGAGTCAGATGGAATTTCGCTCAACGTAAGAAAAAATAGATGTTTTTCCTCCATACCTAAAGCCTTTACCTTTTATAGCCATCCATTAGATGACATAATTTCAAATCATAAGCCTTGTGATAAAATAGTACCAACCTTTTCGCCAGCACAAGCTAGAAATAAAATTGTGAAGGGCTTAAAGCATTCTGATGGATATATATTTTTTCAAGATATAGACTTGATTTTATCAAAAAAGCTGGCCGAAACATTATCCACCCAGGCTCTAAAGTTACGTAATCTAAGTAATTTTTCCTTTGAAATGTACCCCTGCCTCTATCTGACCAAGGAAGAGACGGAGCGCTTTGACGGGGATTTTCAGGGCTGCCTGGAGTCCTTCTTGCGTGGTGAAAACCACAGGGTGGAAGGCATCGCCCTGGCCAGCAGCTGTCTGCTGATGAACCGCGAGTGGTTTTTGCAGCTGGGGGGCTTTGATGAGCAGTTTGTCGGCCATGGCGGTGAAGATCTGGAGCTGATAGACAGGCTCACCCGTCATTACCCCATCGGGCCGAGGCCGGATGACTATGCCCTCAATATCAAGGCCCAACATCCGGGGGATTATCAGGGCTTTCGGCGCTATTTCAGCTATTATGCGCTGCCTCATCTGTTTGCCGGCCGGTTTCTGGTGCACCAGTGGCACCCGCGCCCCCTGACTCACCCTTACCACAAGCGGCGAGCAGGCAATGATCAGTTGCTCGAGCAGATGCTCGCCCGCACCGAGGCAGAGCGGGGCCCGCTTAAAGGGCCCGTGGTGCCCTGCAACGACCTTGGGGGGGAGCTGCCGGATTTTCGGGAGTGGATGATCCGCTTGCAGGAAGAGGCAGGCTACCCGGTGCAGGAGTATCCGGGTCTGCTTCGCTGGCAGGATGGCATCAAACCCAAGCGTCCTTTGTGGCGCAAGCTGCGCAAGCTCTACCTCAACCCTCGGGCTTTTTTCAGAGACATGTTCAACCCCAGGTCTCGCTGAACTTTTTATCTGAGCAATTTGCATGACTCTATGGACACAATCCGGCGGCATTATGGCTCGCAGCACCCAGATCGGTGCCTGCCTGGGCCAGCCCCTGGCTCGCTTCACATCCCCTGATGAACCACAGCCAGGTGATGTGCTGATCGGCTGGGGCCAGAAGGCCAATACCCGCCAGATAAAGCAGCAGGCGCAGGCACTGGGCCTGCCTTACTGGCAACTGGAAGACGGCTTTATCGGCTATATCGGCCACCCCGCCAAGGGGGGGATGGCGGTGTCGCTGATCGCCGATCCGGTAGGCATCTATTACGATGCCCGCCAACCCAGCCGGCTCGAACAGCTGATTGCCACCCCTTGCGATGCCGATACGCTGGCGCGGGCCGAGCGACTGATCGGCGAGCTGGTGCGCCTTGGGGTGACCAAGTACAACTGTTATGCCACTCGCCCCGATACCGCCTCAGCCGCCGGGCCCCGTAGCCCGTCAGTTGCCGATGTGAAAGGGCTGCCGACGGCACTGGCTCAACGCCTGCTGCAAGATGCCAGACCCAGAGTCTTGCTGGTCGATCAGGTGGCCGGCGATCTCTCCATCCCCGGTGCGCTCGCCAGCGAAGCCGATTTTGTTGCCATGGTGGAAGCGGCACGTCGCAACCACCCCCATGCCCGTTTGCTGCTGCGCACCCATCCCGATACCCGCTTTGGCAAGAAGAGCGGCGTGTTGGCCAGACTGAAGCTCAGCGATGTGGAGGTCGTGGCCGACCATTGTCATCCCCACGCGCTGCTGAGCCTGGTGGATGCCGTCTATACCGTCTCATCCCAGCTCGGCTTCGAGGGGCTGCTGCTGGGCAAGCCGGTCTACTGCTTCGGCATGCCGTTTTATGCCGGCTGGGGGCTGACTCACGACAGCAAACAGTGCGAACGCCGCAACCTGCAGGTGTCGCTGACCCAGCTGGTGGCGGCGGCCTTGATCCACTACCCGCGCTACCTTGACCCCGTGCTTGGCCAACGCTGCGAAGTGGAAGAGGTGGTCGCTATCATCGCCCGCCAACAAAAACCCGCTCCCCGTTGGCGCAGGCTCTACCTGGTCGGTTTCTCGCTGTGGAAGCGCGCCTTTATGCAGGCATTTTGCCATCACCTGGCCGAGGAGCTTCGTTTTGTTCGCAAGCCTCCCAAGCGGTTGACTGGCGATGAGCAGGTGTTGGTCTGGGGTAGCCGCCACCCTGACCTCACCTCTGCCATCCGGGTGGAAGATGGTTTTATCCGCTCTCGCGGGCTGGGTTCCAACCTGTGTCGTCCCTCTTCCCTCTCCATCGATCCGGTGGGGATCTACTTTGACTGCCGCACCCCAAGCGGGCTCGAGCAGCTGCTCAATTACCAGCAACTGACCGAGCAGGAGGTCATGCGAGGCCAGGCTCTACTTGACCTGCTCAAGCGACACGGCGTCAGCAAATACAATGTGGGCACAGTGCAACCGTTCACACCGCCGAGCGATGGTCGTACGCGGGTGTTGGTGGTGGGCCAGGTCGATGGGGATGCCTCCATCCTGACCGGCAGCCCGACCATTCGCAGCAATGAGCAGTTGCTGTGGGCCGTGCGGGCCGCCAAACCCGAAGCCCATATTATCTACAAGCCGCATCCGGATGTGGTGGCAGGCAATCGGGCCGGAGCCATTTCGGCAGCCTGCCTGGCGGAGTGCGTCGATAGCCAGGTGCTCGATATCGGCCTGACCAGCCTCTATCCCCATGTGGATGAGCTGCATACCATGACCTCCCTGAGCGGGTTCGAGGCACTGGTGCAAGGGGTCAAGGTCACCACCTGGGGCCAGCCTTTCTACAGTGGCTGGGGCCTGACCACGGATGCCCACCCTCCTGTTCGTCGCCAGCGCAATCTGCCTTTGGCAG
This sequence comes from Aeromonas sp. QDB54, assembly GCF_027707385.1. Lineage (NCBI taxonomy): Bacteria > Pseudomonadati > Pseudomonadota > Gammaproteobacteria > Aeromonadales > Aeromonadaceae > Aeromonas > Aeromonas sp. QDB54. Next base: position 18,870 of record NZ_JAPCIT010000004.1, read on the forward strand.
CCCTGGTCTATCTGACCCTGGTGGCTTATCCGCTCTATATCGACTGGCAGACCGGACTCTGGATAAGCCCGGAGCAGTTGATCCGCCAGCTGGCGCAGCAGGGCCACTCCTCGACCCAGAAATCGAGCCGCTGGCAACGCTGGCAGATCAAGCTGAGTTATCTGGCCCAGACCCTGTGGCAGCGCCCATCCCTCCCCCAGCTCATGAGATAAGCCGTACATGAAGATTTTGTTGTTGCAAGGGCCGCTCGGCCCCTTCTTCCAGACCCTGAGCCAGGCATTGAGCGATGCCGGCCACCAGGTGTACAAGATCCATTTCAACGGGGGGGATGAGTGCTGGCCATGCGTCGGCCATAACGAGCGTTTTACCGGCAAGCCGGAGAGCTGGAACACCTTTTTTCGCCGCTTCATCAAGCGCAACGGCATCGACAGCCTGATCTGCTACGGGGATTGCCGCTATTACCATCTGCAGGCCATTCGTATCTGCAAGCAGAAGAAGGTAGCCGTCTGGGCCATGGAAGAGGGGTATCTGCGTCCCGACTACGTGACGCTGGAGCAAGGTGGCGTCAACGCCTTCAGCCCGCTCTATGCCAAGCGCGACAAGCTGGCCGAGCTGACCTGGCCTGAGCCCTATCAGGCACAGCTGCAGGTGGGCAAGACCTTTGCCCGGCGTGCCTGGTATGCCAGCCGCTATCACATCAACAAGAGCCTGTTTCGCTGGCGCTATCCTCACTTTGTCAACCACAGACCCTGGAGCCTGTATCAGGAAGCCAGCGGCTGGGTTGCCGGTGGCTTGGTGAAATGGCGTTACCGCTGGGCAGACCGCCGTTTGCTGAAAGCCTTGCCGGCACACAAGGGGCATATCTTCTTTGTCCCTCTGCAGGTCACCGAAGACTTCCAGATCCGCGAACATTCAGATTTGAGCGGTGTCGAGGAGATGGTGGCACAGGTGATGAACTCGTTTGCCGAGCATGCCCGCCACGAGGATGTACTGCTGTTCAAGCACCACCCCATGGACCGGGGTTATGTCAGCTACCAGTCCCAGATAAACCGGTTGGTCACCCTGCTCGGGCTGGAAGGGCGGGTATTCTATGGCTATGACCTGCCGCTGCCGGCACTCTATCCCCTGCTCAAAGGGGTCATCACCATCAACAGCACGGTTGGTCTCTCCGCCCTGCTGCACGATGTGCCGACCTTCTGCATGGGGCGTGCCCTCTATGATCTGCCGGGGCTCACGACCCGCGGTACGCTGGAGAAGTTCTGGCACAAGCAGAGCCCGGTCTGCAGCGAGACGTTCGAACGCATGCGCCAGTCCCTGCTGCATCTGACCCAGATCAATGCCAGCTTCTATCGGCATCTGGAGATCGGAGCCATGGCCGTGGTGCAGAAGATCCAGCAGCACGACGAACAGCGCATGCCGAACAGGCAGAGCAAGCGCGCCATTAATCCAGCCGGGCTTATCGGTGCCCTCGGTATGTTGGGTTCATTTGGGTTTGCGGCGGACGAGATGTTGGCGCCTCTTGGCATGCTGTGACGCTTGTTCCCTGTCTTGACCAACAAAAAAGCCCGCAATTGCGGGCTTTTTTTATGGCGTTTACACGGTGCGGGGGCGCAGGTGGGCGTGCCAGCGGGCTTCCCATTTCTTGAACAGCCAGACGATGACGAAGGTCAGCAGCATGTAGAGCAGGCCGGCGGTCAGGAACGCTTCGAACGGGCTGTAGTAGCGGGAGTTGATGATCCGCGCGGCGCCGGTCAGGTCGACGATGGTGATGATGCCCGCCACCGCCGAGCCCTGCAGCATGAAGATCACCTCGTTGCTGTAGGCCGGCAGTGCCCGACGAAACGAGTTGGGCAAAATGATCCGGGTCAGGGTCTGCCAGCGGGTCATGCCGAAGGCGTTGGCCGCTTCAATCTGCCCCTTGGGCATGTTGAGCACGGCGCCGCGCACGATCTCGGCGGTGTAGGCCCCGGTGTTCAGGGTGAACGCCAGCAGGGCGCAGAACCAGGCTTCGGCAAACAGATCCCAGGCGACGCTGTTTTTCAGCCACTCCCACTGGGCGGCGCCGTAGTAGATGATGAACAGCTGCACCAGCAGCGGGGTGCCGCGAAAGAAGTAGATGTAGGCCCAGATCGGCCCCTTGATCAGCCAGTTGCGGCTGTTGCGCAGGATACCGAGCGGCACCGCCAGCATCAGCCCGAGGATCAGGGAAGCCGCCACCAGCAGTACCGTGGTGTAGAGGCCCTGCCAGTAGGTGGGCCATTCGGTGAGAATGATTGAGAAATCCATGGCTTACCTCGTCTTTATCGCATAGTGACGCTCGGCCCATTTCAGTGCCGAGGTGGAGACCGCAGTGAAGATCAGGAAGATCAGGGCCACCGCCATGTAGAAGGTGAAGGGCAGCTGGGTCGAGCCCGCCGCCAGGGACGCTTTGCGCACCATGTCATCGAGCCCGATGATGGAGACCAGCGCCGTGGTTTTCAGCAAGACCAGCCAGTTGTTGCCAAACCCTGGCAGGGCGTGACGCATCATCTGGGGAAACAGGATCCGCACAAACACCTGGGTGGCCCGCATGCCGAAGGCCCGGGCCGCTTCCAGCTCGCCCTTGTCCACCGCCAGGATGGCGCCGCGGAAGGTCTCGGTCATGTAGGCGCCGAAGATGAAGCCGATGGTGGCCACCCCGGCCGCAAACGGGCTGATGTCGATGTAATCGGGTAGCAGGGAGACCCACTCCTGGTTGGGATTGCTCGCCAGCAGGTAGTTGTTGTAGCTCTCGTTGACCCAGGTACAGAGGTTGTTGATGAGCACCTGGCCGCCGAAGAACAGCAGCATCATCAGCACCAGATCGGGGATGCCGCGAATGACGGTGGTGTAGGCGGTGGCAAAACCGCGGGCCCATTTATAAGGGGAGAGCTTGGCCAGCGCCCCCAGCATGCCGAGCACCAGCGCCAGCAGCAGGGAGGCCAGCGCTACTTCCAGCGTGACCCAGGCCCCCTCCAGCAGGGAGGTTTCGTATCCTTTCAAATCAAACATATGCGGCTCCATTGCAACTCATTGAGCGGGATATCCCGTCCCAATATCCTTTCAAACCAAACACATGCAGCTCCATTGCAACTAAGCGGGCCCATCGCTCCCTTGCGAGAGACAACGGGCCCGATGACTACAGACTAGGGTCAACCTGTCGTGATGATTCGCCGCAATTGCGCCGGCGGCTACCGGGGTAGCGCGCCTTCGGGGTTACTCGCCGTACACGTCGAAGTCGAAGTACTTGTCGTTGATCGCCTTGTACTTGCCGTTGGCACGCAGCGCCAGGATGGCGGCGTTGAATTTCTCTTTCAGATCCTTGTCGGCCTTGCGCACCGCGATGCCGGCACCCTCGCCAAACCACTTGGGATCGGTCAGTTTCGGGCCGATGAACTCGAACGCATCGCCACCCTCTTTCTTGAGCAAACCGTCGCTGATGGCGGCGGAGTCGGCCATCACGTAGTCAACCCGGCCGGATTTCAGATCGAGATAGGCCTCGTCTGCAGTGCCATAACGCTTGATGGTGGCGTTGGGGAAGTTGTCGGTGATGTAGGTGTCCATGGAGGTGGCGCGCTGCACGGCCACTGTCTTGCCACTCATGAACTCCTTGTCGAGCTTGATCTCGGTGCCCTTCTTGGCAGCGAAGCGGGCCGGAATGTGCTGGTACTTCTGGGTGAAGTCCACCTTCTTCTTGCGCTCTTCGGTGATGTCCATGGTGGCGATGATGGCGTCATACTTGCGCGACAGCAGCGCCGGAATGATACCGTCCCAGTCCTGTTTGATCAGGGTACACTTCACCTTCATCTCCTCGCACAGGGCGTTGGCGATGTCGATGTCGAAACCTTTCACCTCGCCGCTCGGCTCGGTCCAGGAGAAGGGGGGATAGGCACCTTCCACCCCGATCCGCACCTCTTTCCACTCCTTGGCCATCAGGCTGCCGGAAGACAGGGCAGTGACTATGGCGGTCGCCAGCATCAGCTTGTTCATGTATCTCTCCTTGATAAAATCATCGACTGTTGCAATTGCAGATTATTGGGGATCAGCCCCGGCCATCAATAGATGGAGGAGATGAATTGCTTGAACCGCTCGGACTTGGGATGGGCGAAGATCTCCTTGGGATTGCCCTCCTCCTCCACGCGGCCCTGATGCAAAAACATTACCTTGTTCGACACATCGCGGGCAAACGACATCTCATGGGTCACCACCAGCATGGTGCGCCCCTCTTCGGCCAGCTCGCGCATCAGGCCGAGTACTTCACCTACCAGCTCGGGATCGAGCGCCGAGGTGGGTTCGTCAAACAGCATCACCTCGGGCTCCACCGCCAGCGCCCGGGCAATGGCCGCCCGCTGCTGCTGACCGCCGGAGAGGTGGCCTGGGTAGTAGTCGCGCCGCTCCCACAATCCCACCCGGTTGAGCAGGTGTTCCGCCTTGGCCATCGCCTCGGCGCGGGGCACCTTGAGCACCTGGATCGGCACCTCGATGATGTTCTGCATGATGGTCATGTGGGACCAGAGATTGAAGCTTTGAAACACCATGGCCAAGCGGCTGCGAATGCGCTCCACCTGGCGCACGTCCTCCGGCAACCGTTCACCGGCCCGGTTGGTTTTCATGCGAATAAGTTCGCCATGGAGGGAAACCGTGCCGGAAGAGGGGGTTTCCAGCAGATTGATACAGCGAAGAAAGGTCGACTTCCCCGAACCGGAGGAGCCGATAAGGGAGATGACATCCCCCTTGTGGGCGGTCATATCGATGCCCTTGAGCACTTCGTGGGTGCCGAAATACTTGTGCAGATCACGAACTTCCAGTGCGGCAACGTCGCTCATCCATTACAACCTTGTCTGTCCCTAGACGCCGCTGGGGCGTGACTCACGCCATCGCTTATTTAACAAAAAGTTAACCGATGGCAACCTTCAGCGAAAATATCACTCGGATAGTTAAAAAACAATACAGAACCGAGGTCTTTGGTGTTTTGTCTGTATTTTTATTGGCCAAACAGGTATTTTTCAGCACTTTGTCTGCATAAAACGCTAATCCACCCTGCCTGACGACACCGCCTTTTTATACCCACAGCGCAAGGCTGGCAAGAAGATTCCTACGTTTTGGCCGCAAGCCACCCAGATTGACTTTATTCAACCATGCAGTACACGCATCCTGTTGAAAAATGGGCCTGTCAGACCCCGTTCTGGCTGCACCAGAATGGGCCGGCGCCCCAACAGCGGGCCTCATTTCGCACCAAAAACATAACATATTGATAAAAAAGCGCCGGATGGAGCAGGCAAACACACAAATATGTGACGCAGGCCCAATAAGTGATGATAAGGTGTCATTTTTGTCAGTTTTTGTGATCGAGGCCCCGATGTTGCTCAATGTGTTGCTGATCCTGCTGCCGCTGGTAATCGGCTATCTGGTACCCCTCTCCTCTGCCCGTTTGATCAAGCTGGTCAATCAATCGCTGGGCAAGATGGTCTATCTCATTTTGTTCCTGATGGGGCTGGGGCTCGCCTACGTGGAAAACCTGGGCAGCAATCTGGCGGTGATCTTCAAGGTGGCCGGGGTGATGCTCGCCGCCATTACCCTGTGCAACCTGCTGGCCCTCTGGTGGCTGGACAGACGCTCCCCTCCCACCCACGAGGCCAGCGACGGCCCGATGCCGAGCAAGCTGCATCTGCTATGGGAGTCGCTGCAGCTCTGTTTCGTGGTGCTGGGCGGCGTCTTGCTGGGACTGCTGGTCGACTTGCGTGCCCTGCCCATCGACAAATGGAGCGAGTGGGCGCTGATGCTGCTGCTGTTTCTCATCGGGGTGCAGATGCGCAACTCCGGCATGCGGCTGCGCCAGATCCTGCTCAACCCCTGGGGCATGAAGATCGCCGTCACCGTCATCCTCAGCAGCTGGCTGGGCAGCCTGCTGGCCGCCCAGCTGCTCGGCATGCCGCTGACCCACGGCCTGGCCCTCAGCTCCAGCTTCGGCTGGTATTCGCTCTCCGGCATCCTGGTGGCCGACAAGCTGGGCCCGGTGCTGGGCTCCGCCGCCTTCATCAACGATCTGGGCCGCGAGCTCATCGCCATCCTGATCATTCCGATGCTGATGCGCCGCCATCCCTCCGCCGCCATCGGCTATGGCGGCGCCACGGCGCTGGACTTCACCCTGCCGGTCATCCAGAAATCCGGCGGCATCCAGGTGGTGCCGGTGGCCATCGTCTCCGGCTTTATCCTGAGCCTGCTCGGCCCGATCCTGATCCTGGGCTTCCTGGCCATCTGATTGCCCCTGAGCCACCCACCGTCAACAACGACAAGCCCGGCACTGCTGCCGGGCTTGTCGTTTAAAAGAGGGGAGCGGGCATGACAGCCCCGCCGTCAACCACCGGCCTTCAGGTGCGCCAGCGACCGCCGCTCATCACCCGCTCGATGGTAAGCGTATCGGGGTCGATCAGCAGCAGATCCGCATCCTGCCCCACCGCCAGCGTGCCCTTGGTCGCCAGCCCCAGCGCCCTGGCCGGATTGGTCGTCACCACCGCCAGCGCCACCTCCAGCGCGACCCCCTTGTCGCAACTCTCCACCAGCGCCTGCCACAGGCTGTCTATCTGGCCGCAACGCAGCTCGATGAGGCGCCCTTCACCATCGAAGCGCGGCAGGCTGGCGTTGGCGTCCGAGCTGAAGCTGATACGATCGGCGGGTACCCCGGCCGCCAGCAACTCCACCAGGGCGTCGGCCGCCAGCCGCTCGCCATCGTCCAGCAAGTCCGGAAAGCTCGAGGTGGTGAGATCGACCCAGCCGCCGGCCCGCCCCCACTCGATGGCCTCGGCAAACAGCCAGGGGTTGCGGTTGCAGTGGGTGGGATAGAGCTGGCGCAGCGGGATGTCGGTGCCATCGCGCAAAGCCCGCAGCGGCGCCAGCGCCCCGCGCCCGTCCCCCAGATGAAAGAAGCTGACCCCGCTCTTGCCGGCAAGCAGCCCGGCCACCCGCGCCTCGCTCACCAGACGGGCCAGCTCGTCGTAGGTCGGCGCACTGGATCTGTGATCGCTGATGGCCACCTCCCCCACCCCCAGCACCTCGGGAATAAGCATGATGTCGGACTCCACCGTGCCGGTGAGGGTCTTGACCGGCAGATGGTAGGAGCCGGTATACATGAAGGCGCTCACCCCGGCGGCGCGAAACTCGCGCACCTTGCCGAGCACCTGGGCCGGGCTGCGGGTCAGGCTGTCGGTACCAAGCGCCGCCACCAGGGTAGTGACCCCTGCGCTCAGCGCCTCCCTTGCCGCCAGCTCCGGCGTGCGAAAACCAAAGCCCCCCTCGCCGCCACCGCCGGTGATGTGGGCCAGCGGATCCACCAGCCCAGGCACCAGATAGCGGCCGCGGGCATCCACCCGCGTCAGCGGCCAGTCGGCGGGGACTGACAAGCCCCGGCCGAGCCAGGCGATGCGGCCATCGGCCACCAGCAGATCCTGGCGGCCCAGCGCAGTCGGGCCGTAGAGTTCGGCGCCCTCGATCAGGGTCAACATGTGCATGCTCCTCGTGATGATGATGGGCGCCACAAAGCGCCAGCCATGCTGCACTCTACCCAGCCGGCGGTCATGGAGGGAAGCACTTCCTCACGGCCAAGCGCCCGTTCCCGTGGGCAAGGGCCGCCGGATCCGCTAGGCTCAGCGACAATCCCCCCTGACTGACTTAACCCTTCATGAACTATCTCGCTCACCTGCATCTGGCAGCCCATACCCACAGCTCCCTCACCGGCAACCTGCTGGGGGATTTCGTCAAGGGCGCCCTGCCAAGCGCGCTCGGCACCGAACTCGACGAGGGGATCTGGCTGCACCGCAAGATAGACGCCTTCACCGACAGTCACCCCGAACACAGGGCGGCAGTGGCCTGCTTCGAGGCCCCCTGGCGCCGCTTTGGCGGTATCCTGGTGGACATGCTCTATGACCACTGGCTCAGCCTGCACTGGCCGCAGTTTCATGACGAGGCCCTGCCCCGCTTCCTGCAGCAGAGTTACCGGCACCTGCTGGTGGATGCGGAGCGTCTGCCGGATGGGTTGCCACTGCCCCTCAGACGGATGGCGGAGCAGAACTGGATCGCCTCCTATCAGCACAAAGAGGGGCTGGCGCAGGCCCTCAACGGCATCGGCCGCCGGCTGCGCCGCCCCCTGCCGCTCGGCGATGCACTGCTCACCCTCAAGCAAGCGCAATGGCAAGGGTGCGAGGCGGGCTTTCTGCGCTTCTACCCCCAGCTGATGAGCCACAGCGTGCAGCAGCTGGCCCACTATCGCGAGACCGGCGGCCACGCAGGCTTGCGGCCATAAAAAAGGCCCCGTGAGGGGCCTTCTACCAACTCTTGATCAGGCCCCTGGCGTGGCTGGCAGGAAGCTGAACGCCTTGGCCGGCACAAACTTGTCCGCCGTTTCCCCCGCATAGAGCTGACGCTCGGTCAGCGGGAGTTTCTTGACCGGGGCGCCAACACTCAGATCCAGCTGGTCCATGCTCACCCAGAAGGTGTTGGGCAGATGGGTCAGCTCGAAGAAGTAGCGGCGATGCTGTTGATCCGACACGCTGCGCCACAGGGTGGTGGAGATGTTGGGTTGATCCGGGGTGCTGATCCCCATGGGCACCGAGACGTTGCGCATCACGCTCATCACACCGGCCACGGCCTCATTGGCCTGATCCGTCTTGGGCAGGGTCTTGATATAAAAAGAGGCCCGGGCGAAACGATCCGCCGACCGGTTGGTGCCCGGCAGCATGGTGAGCCCGCCTATCTCCTCCCAGTACTCATTGAGTGCCAGCTGCTTGTCGAACACGGGGGAGTTGGTCATCACCTGATAGCTGCGGTCGTGGTGGATCTGCAACTTGCCATCCACGTACTGGAAAATGGCCGAGTCACCGCTGGCATCCGAGATGGAGAGGTGCAGCTGGCCCGGCTTGCCATCCGGCGTCAGGGTGGTCACCACATAGAACTCGTCCTTCGACAGGGCGGCGACCGCCTCGCTGACGGTGGCAAAATTGTCCAGCACATACTGGGCCCAGAGGGAGATGGAGAGCGTCTTGCGCGGATCCTGGTCACTCGGAGTCACATACTCGGACTCGGTCAGGTAGAGCAGGTTGGCCACCAACCCCTCTTCATTCATGCCATCGGCGGTACCCGCGTCAAAACCCGCGGCGACCAGGGAGCCATAGCGCGCGTTCCACGTCATGGAGTGCGGCCCGGCCGCCCCGCTCCGATCGATGCCGCGCGGCAAGGCCCAGAGGTTGGTCGGCATGGCGGCGCGCCAGTCCATGGTACGGCCGGTCACCACCAGACCGCCGTCGCCCTGATAAACGGCGCGGGTACAGGCATCGGCCAGCGAGCTGACCGACAGGGCCATGGTCAAGGCCAACAGGGTTTTCTGGAACAGGGGGCGGGATTGGCGTTTCATAGGGTGCATCACTCAAGGCTGGTGAAAAGGACAGGCTAACGGCTGCCGCTGTATGGGAGCTTAATGAGGATAGTCAGCCGCCCGCCCCCCTCCCACCTCGCGGCGGCCAAGATGTGATCAGGTCGACATACTTGCTGCAAGATCAGCGAGATACAGCGGACATCTGCGCTGCCAGCAAGATTTTAACCCACCCGCTGTCACGTCAACCCCGGTCGTGTCATGCCTGGGCAACGCATCCATAAAAAAAACCGGACTCCAGGTCCGGTTTGCACAGGGCAGGCGCACTGACGCGGGCCTCAGTGATCTTGCGCCGAAGGCTCACCCTTCTTCTTGCGAATGCTCAGGCCCAGCTCGCGGCCGCGCAGGCGGGCGTAATAGATGGTGCCGATGAAGGCGAGCACGGTGAACACCAGCTCCACCACCGCCAGCCACCGCTCCCCCTCATCCGTGGTGATCAGGGTGAGGGCGTGCAGGAAGTAGGGCATCAGCACGAAGTTGCCCCAGGCGTGGGTGTAGGGGTTGCCCTGCACGATCCCCTTGAGCGGGAACAGCAGCGGCACCGTCCAGATCACCGGCAGCAGCCAGGGGTTGAGATCCGGGTGGGGCGAGAGCCACAGATGCCAGAGGATGACCCAGCCCAGCAGGCCGAAGAAGCCGACCAGGGTCAGCAGGCGGGCGAAGTGGGTGCTCACTTGAGGATCTCCAGCACCTGCTCGGGCGGGCGGCCGATGCGGGCCTGACCGTTCTTGATCACGATGGGCCGCTCGATGAGCTTGGGATACTGGTGCATGGCGCGAATGAGGGCGTCGCCGCTCACCTCGCCCAGCCCCAGCTCCTTGTAGAGTTCTTCCTTGGTGCGCATCAGCTGACGCGGATCACTGAACCCCAGCTGGCTCAGCAGGGCGCGGATCTCTTCCTCGCTCGGAGCCTGCTCCAGATAGAGCACCACATCCGGGGCGATCCCGTGCTGTTCCAGCAAGGCCAGGGTTTCACGGCTCTTGGAGCAGCGCGGATTGTGGTAAATTTGGGTCTCGCTCATGATAACTCCCTGATTAATCGCAAGATGGGACAAGAAACGGCGCTATTGTAGGGGAAACTGATGGTCAGGGTAAGCGCGAGAGTGCAGGAATTGAAACGAATTTGTTGGCTGATTGTGGCCGGCCTGCTGACAGCCTGCAGCCCGCCCCCTCCGTTCACCGACAGCCAGAACCAGCCGGTGGCCCTGGCCGACTTTGCCGGCAAGCCGCTGTTGGTCAACTACTTCGCCCCCTGGTGTGCCCCCTGCCTGCGGGAGATACCGCTGCTGGAGGCGCTGACTCATGAGGGGCAGATCACGGTGGTGATGGTCAACTACGACCCGGCCACGCCGGCCGAGCTCGCCAAACTGGCCGGGCAGTACCACATCAAGGTGCCGCTGCTCATCGCCCAGCAGGAGGCGAGCCTCCCCTTCCCCCACCCCGCCGGGCTGCCCACCAGCTATCTGCTCGATGGTGAGGGCAAGCTCCAGCAGACCCTGGTGGGCGAGCTCAACCCATCGCGACTCGAAGCCCTCAGGGCATCCGTCAAGTCGGTTGGCCACTGACGCCAAAGCCGCTGGCGACGGCGACGGCGCCAGCCGGCTGGCGTTCCCGCCATTCTCTTCGCCATCATAAAACAACAAGGGCGCACCGAGGTGCGCCCTTGTTGTGGGTGAGAGCCGCTGGCCCGTCAGCCCTTGAGGCTGTCGAGATCCTTCTTGGCCCGCTCCAGCTCGGTGATGCGCGCCTCCAGTCTGGCCAGGGTCAACTTGTCGTTGGTGGTGCCGCGCGCCACGATCAGCTCGTCGATGGCCGCCTGGTAGTCACCGCGCAGGGAGAGCATCTCGGCCCGAGCCATGTGCAGATCGGTCATCCTGCCCGCCTTGCGATAGGCATCGGAGAGCAGGCTCCAGGCCAGGTTGTTCTCTTCGTGCTCGCGGGCATAGGGGTCGAGAATGGCGATGGACTTCTTGTAGTTGCCCCCTTCCAGATAGGCGTTGCCGAGGTTCACCACCACCACCTCGTTGTCCGGCATGCGGGTGCGGAACTTCTCGAGCCGGGCGATGGCCTGGGCGCTGCGCCCCTTGGCCAGGTCGATGTCGGTGAGGGCATCCACCACGAACAGATCCTCGGGGTGGCGAGTCGCCAGCTCCTGCATCAGGGCATCGGCCTCGTCGGTGCGCTTGAGCTGCAGCAGCGCCAGCGCCTTGCCGTAGGTGGCCGCATCCTTGAGCGGGTAGTCCCCCTTCTGCAGGCGGTTGTCGAAATAGCTGAGCAGGGCCTGCGGGCTCTCGGTGCCGAAACGCACCTGGATGCGCACCTTGGCCAGCCAGAAGTCGAGGCTCGGCGGCAGATCCCGGCGACCATAGCTGCCCGCCCGGGCCCGCGCCTCGCTGATCCGGGTCTCCGGCAGCGGGTGCGTCAGCAGCATCTCAGGCGGCTTGCTGGCGTAGCGATACTCGGCCGCCAGCTTCTGGAAGAAGTTGGCCATGCCCATGGGATCGAAACCGGCGTCGTAGAGGGTCTTCATGCCGATCCGGTCCGCTTCGTATTCGTTGTCGCGGGTGTAGTTGATGGCCGACTGCATGGAGAGACCGAGCGTGGTCTGCAGCGCGGCGATGCCCGCGGTGGGGTTGATCACCGCCAGCGCGATGGAGCCCACCAGCCCGGCCAGGGTCATGGCGGAGCTGCTCGCCTGCGCTTCCATGTAGCGGGCGATGTGGCGCTGGGTCACGTGGGTGATTTCGTGCGCCAGTACCGAGGCGAGCTCGCTCTCGCTGTCGGCATAGAGAAACAGGCCGGTGTGCACCTTGACCCGCCCGCCGAGGAAGGCGGCCGCGTTGATGCTGGGGTCGTTGATGAGGAAGAAGGTAAACGGGAAACGCACACCGTCGGCGTTGGAGAGCAGCCGCTGGCCCAGATCGTCGATGTACTGGCTCAAGACGGGATCATCGATGATCGGCAAGCCGGCCCGGGCAAAGCGCATGAAGGCGTTGCCGTAGCGCACCTCCTGCTCGATGGGCAGGGCGGCCACCCCGGCGGTGCCGATGTCGGGAAGCTGGTTGTTGGCCTGGGCATGGAAAGTGGCACCCATCAGGGAAACCAGCAGGGGGAGCGATGCCATCAGGGGGGAAAAGCGTGCCACGTTATCTCTATCTCCAATCAGACCCTACCGGGACACCGGCAGAATACCCTTGCCCATCAAGGGCTACAAGCGTTGTTTCGCGCTCTCATCACGGCCATAATAGCCGCCTCACGCGCGATGGAGCCTCCATGGAATACCTCGACCTGACCCCCTGGCGCTGCCCCGAGCCACTGATCCGGCTCAAGCTCTGGCTGCGTCAGGCCTACGCCGGTCAATCCCTGTCCATCCGGCTGGCCGATGCCGGCTCCCGGCAGGACATTCCCGCCTATCTGCAACGCCAGGGTCATGCCTTCACGTTGCAGGAGGCGCCAGACAATACCCTCTCTTTGCAGTTGGTGGTCGGGGCAAAGCACCACGGCAAGCCCCAGTAACCTAAGGATGTCGCCATGTTAGAAGTCATCAAGCGCTGGTATCAGACCCGTTTCTCCGATCCCGATGCCGTCACCCTGTTCCTGCTGCTGGTGGCCTGTTTCGCCGTGCTCTGGCTGTTCGGTGATCTCTTGGCGCCGCTGCTGGTGGCGCTGGTAATGGCCTACCTGCTGGAGTGGCCGGTGAGCCGGCTGCAGCGGGCCGGGCTCTCGCGCACCCTGGCCACCAGTCTCATCCTGCTGCTGTTCATCGCCCTCACCGCCATGGCGTTCCTCGGGCTCATCCCGACCCTGGCGAGCCAGGGGCTGAACCTCGCCAAGGAGTCGCCAGCCATGCTCTCCCATGCCCAGGACTATGTGCGCACCCTGCCGGAGCAGTACCCCGAGCTCATCAACGTCACCCTGGTGGAGACCATCATCGACAACATCCGCCAGCGCATCCTGACCGGTGGCGAGCAGCTGGTGAGCGCCTCCCTCAGCTCCCTCATCAACGTGGTGGCCATCCTCATCTACGCCATCCTGGTGCCGCTGATGGTGTTCTTCATGCTCAAGGACAAGCAGATCCTGATGGGCGGACTGCGCCGCTTCCTGCCGCGCAACCGCACCCTGGTCAACCGGGTCTGGGTGGAGATGAACGAGCAGATCCTCAACTACATCCGCGGCAAGGTCATCGAGATCCTGATCGTCGGGGTGATCAGCTATGTGGCCTTCGCCATGCTGGGGCTGCGCTACTCGGTGCTGCTGGCGGTGGCGGTCGGCTTCTCGGTGCTGATCCCCTACATAGGCGCTGCGGCGGTGACGGTACCGGTGGCCATGGTGGCCCTGTTCCAGTGGGGACTGACGCCGGAGTTCACCTGGCTGATGGTGGTCTACACCGTTATTCAGGTGCTCACCGGCAACGTGCTGGAGCCCATCCTCTTCTCCGAGGCGCTCAACCTCCATCCGGTGGCCATCATCATCGCCGTGCTGGTGTTCGGCGGCCTGTGGGGATTCTGGGGGGTCTTCTTCGCCATTCCCCTCGCCACCCTGGTCAAGGCGGTGCTCAACGCCTGGCCCAAACGCGAAGAGCTGCCCGCAGCGACCAAATAGTGCGATAGTCGTCCCACCATCAGTGACAACGGAGTGTCCATGCGCGTGTTGCAATCCATCAAACAGGTGGGGCTGGCGGCCCTGCTCCTCACCATGCTGCCAGCCCGGGCCGACATCGACCTCGGCTCGCTGGATCTGCTCTCCAGCGCCAACCCCAGCAGCCCGGTACCGCGGGGGCTGGTGGGCGGCGCCGTCCTCCTCGGCGGGCAGGCCCGCTATCAGGCGCAGGACAACACCCTCTACCCCATCCCGGGCTTTCTCTATTTCGGCGAGCAATTCATGTACCTGGGAGACCGAGCCCGCTACTACCTGCACAAGGATGAGCGCGTCGCCCTCTACGGTTATGGCCGGGTGCGCTTTGGCAACCTGGATCCCGCCGATGAACCGGCGTTTACCGGCATGGACGAGCGCAAGGGGCAGCTGGAAGGGGGGATCGGTGGCAACCTCATCACGCCCTACGCCCTCTTGACCGTGCGGGCCAGCAGCGACATCAGCGGCCGCAGCAAGGGCCAGGAGCTGCTGCTGTGGGCCGATTTTCCCATCCTGCGCGACAACCTGCTGATCATGCCGGGGATGGGGCTGATGCTGCGCAGCGACAAGCTGGCCAACTACTACTTCGGCGGCATCGCCGAGCATGAGGCCACCACCCCGCGCCCGGCCTGGGATACGGGGTCAACCCTCTCCCCCATGGCGGCGCTCATCACCAGCTATCGCTTCAGTCCCGACTGGATCGGCATGTTTGCCATGAACTACGAATGGTATGACGGCGACATCGAGCACAGCCCGCTGGTCCAGCACACTGGCGAACTCTATGCCGGTGTGGGGATCGGCTACATCTGGTAGCCAGCACCGCAGGCAACGACAAGGCCACACACTCGCACAACAAAAAGGGAGCCATCGGCTCCCTTTTTCACGACCATCGTCAGACTGATAGTGCAGCCTACTCAGGCTGCCAATTCAGGCTTACAGCGCAGCCAGAAACGCGTCCAGCTGCTCATTGACGAAGGCCGGATTTTCCAGCGACGAGATGTGGCCGGCCGCCGGGACCTCCTTGAACGGGCAACCCAGCACCTCGGCCATCAGATAGCCTTCCAGCACCGGCCGCGCCTTGTCCTGACTGCCGGTCATCACCAGCGCAGGCACAGCCATCTCTTCCAGCCACTCGATGCGATCCTCGCGGGTCACGAAGCTGCGGCCCACCGCCACCATGGCGGCCACCTTGTCGGCTGGCCAGGCGGCGAGACGCGCCTTGAAATCGCTCATCAGGTCGGCATCCGGCTGGTCGGCAAAGAACAGCGGCGCCACCTGCTCGACGATGGGGGCCGGGATGGTGCCGAGCTGCTCGATCATCGCCAGCATGCCGAGGTAGCGCTCGCAGGTGATCTGCGGCTCGAGACCGACGAAGCTGTCCATCAGCACCAGGCCCTTGAGACGCACGGGTGCCATGCGTGCCAGCTCGACGCCCCACATGCCGCCGATGGAGAGACCCACCAGCACGAACTCATCGATGCCGAGCGCATCGAGCAGCGCCAGATGATCGCGCGCCAGGGTTGCCAGGGTGCAGGCCCCCTCGGGCAGCGCATCGGAATCGCCGTGGCCCCACAGCTCGGGCACGATGCAGCGATACTGCCCCTTGAGGGCCTCGATTTGCGGCGCCCACATGGCGCTGTCCCACAGGTAGCTGTGACCAAACAACAGTACCGGGCCCTGCCCCTCGTCCAGATAGGCCATCTGGCGGCCCGCGATCTCCATAAATTGCTTCATGTTTTCTCCTGTTTCTGGTGCCGACTATTGACGGGGCGGCAGTGTAGCACGACCCTCTTGGCAGTGACGCCTGCCTGGTGCAATCTGGAAAAGTGTCAATAAGGAGAAGAACATGCCGAAGGACAAGAGCAAGAAACGCCCGCGCCTGGACAAGAAGACCTACGAGCACCACCTGGCCCATCTGCAGGAGGAGCTGGTCAAGCTGCAGGAGTGGGTCAAGCAGGAGGGACTGAAAGTGGTGGTGCTGTTCGAGGGCCGCGACGCCGCCGGCAAGGGGGGCGTCATCAAGGCGATCACCGAGCCCCTCAACCCCCGGGTCTGCCGGGTCACGGCGCTGCCCGCCCCCTCGGATCGAGAGCGATCCCAGTGGTACTTTCAGCGCTACGTGGCGCACCTGCCCGCCGCCGGCGAGATGGTGCTGTTCGACCGCTCCTGGTACAACCGGGCCGGGGTCGAGCGAGTGATGGGCTTTTGCAGCGACAACGAGTATCGCGAGTTTCTGCGCGCCTGCCCCGAGTTCGAGCGGATGCTGATCCGCTCCGGCATCACGGTGATCAAATACTGGTTCTCGGTCAGCGACGAGGAGCAGGAGAAACGGTTCAAGGAGCGGATCAACACCCCCATCAAGCGCTGGAAGTTCAGCCCGATGGACCTGCAGTCCCGCTCGCGCTGGGTGGAGTACTCCCGCGCCAAGGACGACATGTTCACCTACACCGACACCGAGGATTGCCCCTGGTTCGTGGTGGAGGCGGACGACAAGCGCCGCGCCCGCCTCAACTGCATCTCCCACCTGCTGGGCAAGGTGCCCTATGAGGCGATCCACTACGAACCCATCACCCTGCCCCCCATCAACACCGAGGGGTATGAGCGCCCACCGCTGACCAGCCAGCACTTCGTGCCCGACATTACCGCCGCACTCGAGGGCTGAGCCCTGCCACTTCGCCTGCCGTTCTCGCCAAACGGCAGGCAATAAAAAGCCGGTCTTGCGACCGGCAAAAAGGCATTGAATCTAAAGAAAGGAAAACCTCGGCAGCCGCCCCTGGTCAGGTGCGGATGTATTTGGCTGTGCGCGGGAAGGCTTGCTCCTTGGCATCGAACAGGTAGCAGGCTTCGGCTGGAATGCCGACGCTGTACTGCTGGCCGGTGGCCACATCCACGTCGGAGCTGGCCTTGACGGTGAAGTCGTGCCCAGCCACGTCCATGTAGACGAAGGATTCGGCCCCCAGGTGTTCGGCCACCTGCACCACCCCGCTCACCTTGCTGTCGGCATGGGGGTGATCCAGCGGCACCAGGTGCTCGGGACGAATGCCCAGCTCCACCTTGTCGCCGACCGCGCCGCTGCGGGCATCGACCCGGGCACGCACGGTATCGCCGGTGGTCAGCTTGACCACGCACTCCTGCTCGCCAATCTCCACCAGCTCGCCAGCCAGGAAGTTCATCTTGGGAGAGCCGATGAAGCCGGCCACGAACTTGTTGTCCGGGTTGTGGTAGAGCTCGAGCGGGGTGCCGAACTGCTCCAGGTTGGTGGTCGCCTCGCCCTTGAGCGGGCTCAGCACCACGATGCGGTTGGCTAGCGTCATGGCCTCCACCTGGTCGTGGGTCACGTAGATGATGGTGGAGTTGAGCTCCTTGTGCAGCTTGGCGATCTCGATGCGCATCTTGACCCGCAGGGCGGCATCCAGGTTGGAGAGGGGTTCGTCAAACAGGAACACCTGCGGCTGCTGGACGATGGATCGGCCGATGGCGACCCGCTGGCGCTGACCGCCGGAGAGTGCCTTGGGCTTGCGGTCCAGCAGCGGCTCGAGACCCAGGATCTCGGCGGCGCGCATCACCCGCTTGTGGATGTTCTCCTTGTCCATCTTCTTGAGCTTGAGGCCGAAGGCCATGTTCTCGTAGATGTTCATGTGCGGATAGAGGGCGTAGGACTGGAACACCATGCCCACGTTGCGCTCTACCGGCGGCACGTCGTTCATGTAACGACCGCCGATGGTCAGCTCCCCGCTGGTGATGTCTTCCAGACCCGCGATCATCCGCAGCAAGGTGGACTTGCCGCAACCTGACGGACCGACGAAGACGATGAACTCCCCTTCCTTGATGGCCAGGTTGATATTGCGCAGGGTGTCCTTGTGAACAGCCGGGTCGTAATTTTTGCGAACGTTGTTGAGTACTACTTCAGCCATGTCGAGCTCCGCTCTTGAATCTTTGCAAATCGTGATGGCGGGGGGAGTCGGCTCCCCCGGCCATGAACCTTAACCTTTCACGCCGCCGGCAGTGAGACCACCTACCAACCAGCGCTGTGCCAGCAGGAAGACAACCGTGATGGGGAAGCCCGACAGCACGGCGGCTGCGGCAAAGTCACCCCACAGGTAGTTCTGCGGATAGAGGTACTGCTGGGCCCCGACCGCCAGGGTCAGATTGTTCACATCCTGCAACAGGATGGAGGCCATGGGCACCTCGGTAATGGAACCGATGAAGGCCAGGATGAACACCACCGCCAGGATGGGCACCGACAGCGGCAGCAGGATCAGGCGGAATGCCTGCCACGGAGTCGCACCGTCGATGGCCGCCGCTTCCTCGAGGGAGGAGTCGATGGTCTCGAAGTAGCCCTTGATGGTCCAGACGTGCAGGGCGATGCCGCCCATGTAGGCCAGGATCAGGCCGCCGTGGGTGTTGAGACCCAGCCAGGGGATGTAGTCACCAATCTTGTTGAAGAGCGCGTAGATGGCCACCAGTGCCAGCACCGCCGGGAACATCTGGAAAATCAGCATGCCCTGCAGGATGGTGGACTTGCCACGAAAACGCAGGCGGGCAAAGGCGTAGGCACAGGTGGTGGAGAGCACCACGATCATCAGGGCGGTGATGCCCGCGATCTTGATGGAGTTCCACAGCCAGGTCAGCACCGGGAACGGCGGCGGCGTGATGCTGCCGTCGGCGTTGGTGATGGACATGCCCAGAGCCAGCTTCCAGTGATCCAGGGTCGGGTTGGAGGGGATGATCTCCCCTACCGCGAAGTTGCCGTTTCTAAACGAGATGGCGATGACCATGATCAGCGGGAAGATGATCAGTGCCAGGAAGCCCCACATCACCAGGTGGGTTGCCCACACCCGGTATTTGACTGATTTGGGTTGTACGATTGCCATGTTGAAGCCTCCTTACAGTTGCTTGTCGGCTTTGGACAATTTCAGGTTGAGCAAGGCCAGCGCACCCACGATGAGGAAGATGGCGGTGGCGATGGCACTGGCCAGACCGTAGTCCTGACCACCCGAGCCCTGGAACGCGATCCGGTAGGTGTAGCTCACCAGCAAGTCGGTGGTACCGGCCGGGGTGCTGGCGCCTATGATGTCCGGCGCGCCGTTGGTCAACAACTGGATGAGCACGAAGTTGTTGAAGTTGAAGGCGAACGAGGCAATCAACAGCGGCGTCAGCGGCTTCATCAAGAGCGGCACTGTGATCTTGAAGAAGTTCTGCACCGGACCGGCACCGTCCATGGCGGACGCTTCATAGAGATCTTCCGGAATGGCTTTGAGCAGCCCCATGCAGAGGATCATCATGTAGGGGTAGCCAAGCCAGGTGTTGACGATGAGGATCATCACCTTGGCCAGGAAGGGGTTGGTATACCAGTCCGGCTTGATGCCGAACGCCGCTTCCAGGAACAGGTTGATCTCACCGAAGTTCTGGTTGAACAAGCCCTTGAACACCAGGATGGAGATGAACGCCGGGATGGCATAGGGCAGGATCAGCATGACCCGGTAGAAGCCGCGCCCCTTGAGGGACTCCCACTGCACCAGACAGGCCAGCACCATGCCGATGGCCAGGGTGAAGCCCACCGAACAGGCGGAGAAGATCACGGTCCAGATGAAGATCTGCAGGAACGGTGCCTGGATACCCGGATCGGTGACGATGCGGGCGAAGTTCTTCCAGCCCACGCTCACCACGAAGCCTGGCGCCACGCTCTTGCCGACAAACTGGCCCTGCTCGTCGATGTATTGATAGAAGCCGGTGTCGCCGTTGGGCAGCATCAGCTCGCCGCTCTGGTTGTCACGCAGCAGGTTGCTGTCTTTGATCACCACCCCGGACTTGAGCACGGCACCGTCCAGCAGACGGGTGTACTGCTGTTTCTGGGCGGCGAACTTGCGCAGGCTGCTCAGGGTCAGGTGGGTTCCGCCATCCGGCAGCACCAGATCGAGTGCGCTCAGGTGGGTGCGATGGTCGACGATGGCCCGGATGGGAGCCACCTTGTCCACGGCCTCCCCTGCCAGGTGTTGCAGCTGAACAACCTGCACCGGTTCATGGACTCTGCCCTCGCGGACAGCCAGTTCACGGGCCTTGTTGCTCATCAGGGTAACGGGTTGACTGATAAAGGATTGGTCGTCCTGTTTCAGCAGCAGCTGAAACTGATTGTTCTCACCACCCAAGAGGGTGAAATCGAATTCACCGCCCGCCACCTTGTAGGTTTTTTTCAGATGGTAATCCCGCGCCTGCTCGATGGAGAGCAGGTTGGATCCCGAATAGTTGGTGAAGGCGATGCCGATCGTGTAGGCAAGAGGGAAGATGATAAAAACAACCATGCCGGCCACACCGGGGAAGATATAGCGGTGGGCATAGGTCTTCTTGTTCATGAAGACATACAGACCGACGGAGACCACCACCAGATCCAGCAGAGCGAATACCCACTCACCGCTGGCGTACATCATCACGGCTGCATAACCGTTGAGGATGGCTACCAGAGCAGCAATGGTCCACTTAAGCCAGGTGTGCTTATCCTTCGGACCGGCATAGGATTCAATAGAAGGTACTACTTCCATGCCAATTAACCTTTATAACGCCAAGAGAGATTTGAGAGAGTGGGAGGCCGTTGCGGCCTCCCGGGTAGTGCGTGCTTACTGAACGATACGCTTGGCAGCGGTATCCAAGGCTTCGTCAACGCTCTGACGGCCGGAGGTTACGTTCTTGAGGGCAGTTTCGAAGGAGGACCAGAAACGGCTCATCTCAGGCACGGACGGCATCGGCTCGCCATTCTGGGCGTTTTGCATGGTTGCCTTGATGTGCGGGTCGGATTCCAGGGTCTTCTGGAAGGACTTCAGCGCCACGGCGCCCAGCGGCTTGTCGGCGTTGACCGGTGCCAGACCGGCGTCGGTCAGCAGGTAGTTTTCCAGGAACTCGATGGCCAGATCCTTGTTCGGGCTGGCGGCGTTGATGGTGGCACCCAGCACGCCGACGAAGGCCTTGGCCGGTTTACCCTTCAGGGTCGGCAGCGGCGCTACGCCGTACTTGATGCCGCTCTTGTCCAGGTTGCTCCAGGCCCAGGGACCGTTGATCATCATGGCCACTTCGCCCTTGTTGAACTTGGCGTCCATCACACCGTAGTCGATGCCTTTTTCCAGGTGACCGGACTTGATCATCTCGGAGATGTAGCCGACACCGGCCTTGGCACCCGCGTTGGCCACGCCGGTATCTTTCACGTCATAACCAGTAGCGGTTTTCTTGAAGGCATAACCACCGTTGGCAGCCACCAGCGGGTAGCTGAAATAGGGGGTGTCATAGGCCCACATGATGGCGCGCTTGCCGTTCTTCTTCAGAGTCTCGTCAATCTTGGCGATCTCTTCGAAGGTCTTCGGCGGCTCCGGCAGCAGATCCTTGTTGTAAATCAGGCTGACCGCTTCCACGGCAACCGGGTAGCCGTAGGTCTTGCCATCGACGGTCATGGCATCCCAGGCGAACTGTTCAAACTTGGCTTTGGTGGCTGCATTCGGGGTCACGGGGACCAGCAGACCGGCCTTGACCCACTCACCGTAACGGTCGTGAGCCCAGAAGAAGATGTCCGGGCCGTTGCCGGTGGCAGCGGCTTGCTGGAATTTCACTTCCACCTGATCAGGGTGCGCAACCGTCACCTTGATGCCGGTTTCGGCTTCAAACTTCTTACCTACTTCGGCCAGACCATTGTATCCCTTGTCACCGTTAATCCAGATGGTCAGTTGACCTTCGTCAATGGCGGCAGTGGCAGAGCAAGCCACGCCCAGAGTAGCCAGACCGATCAGGGATGACAGCAATTTCTTTTTCATGAGCCTTTCCTTGTATTAGTTCCGCGCTGTAAGAGCATTGTGTGCGAGATGAATATTATCCCAAGCCGTTACCGCCTCACATGACGCAACTCGCATTTTTGAAACGCAATTACGTATTTTCTTCCAGAAAGTTCTGAAAACATTTTCTTATTTCAGGGGGTTATCGCCATTTATTGGCATATTTATCGCCAAATTAAGAAAGTAAATTACCAAAGAGAAATAAAAAAACATGAATGAAAGGGTTTTCACCTCACTGAAAACCCTTTCACGGGGATTATTCTGTTTAATTTGTTAACAAAGCACCGAGTTGGTTTCGCTGCTGCCTACCCCGTTAAATAAAAAGACACCGCAGCGAAGTGCGGTGTCTTTTTGCCAAAACTGGAAAGCAGATCACATTACGACTGGCGCAGCAGCTGATCCTTGAGGTTGGGCGGGACCCCCTTGATGGTCAGGGTATCGGTCTGGGGATCGTAGAACACCCGGCTGTTGAGCAGCTTCTGCTCGAAGCTCAAAGTCAGCCCGCCACCGGAGCCGACGAACTTGGTCAAGCCGCGCAGGGTGGAGCGATCAGCCGGGAAGCGATCTTCCAGTTCATACTCCTGACCGATGAAGCTGTAAAAATCGAGATCGCCATCGCCCGGCAATTCCGCCGACAGCTCCTTGATCTCGATCTCTTCACCGGCGCTGGCCTGCTCGGTGCAATATTTGAAGACCTGTTTCTTGTAGTCGTTGCGCTCGGCCGGCTCGAGCTGGCGGCTGTCGCAATAATCGTCCACCGCCTGCAGCAGCCCCTTATTCTGGATCTTGGCATCCATCCCCTCGCGGGCACCCAGTAAATCCATGAAAAAGTCACCCAGCTTGCGACCGACCCGGCCCTTGCTGAAAGTGATATAACGGCGTGAATCCGGCTGGGTTTTCCATTCGGTCAGATCGATGCGGGCCACCAGGTTCAATTTGCCGATATCCAGATACTGGATGTGACGCAGCTCCAGTGCCTCGCTGACGGTGACGCTCTCCTTGCCCTCCAGCAGGGCGATCATCAGATAATCCACCCCCACGTAGTTGTATTTGGCAAACAGCAGCACCCCCTGCTCGTCGAGGGCGTGCTCCACCAGCTGCTTGACCAGCAACTGGGTCATCTCGACCGAAAAGGGGACGAAGTCGGTCTGTTCGCCGAGCAGCCGTTCGAGGGCGATGCGAAAGAGCGGAGAAGGCTGTTTGGGGGCGCTCTCCCCCTCCGCCAGCTCGGCGACGGCGGCCTCGGGGTCGGCAAAGAAGCCGAAGCCCTTGCCCCCCTTGCCGTTGTAAATGCGATGCAGCTCCGCCATCAGCCCCTGTACCGCCTCATCGGCAGGCAGAAGCTGGCTGCGGGTGTCGGCGTGAGGTTGACCATCGCCGCCCTGGCGCAGGGAGTGAAGAATGATCTTGTCGATATCGAGACTCATGTCACAAAGCCATAGTGTTAGCCGAAAGGGTGAAGTATTATAAGGCGCTTTGAACAGAGATGAACCCAAGATTATGCCCATCGTATCAAAGTACAATAACGAGCAGTTTGACGCCCTGATGAACGACCTGATCACCGCCCTGGAGAAGCACAAGGCGCCGGTGGATCTGAGTCTGATGGTGCTCGGCAACCTGACCACCAATATCATCAATGGCATGGCCCCGGCCCAGCGTCAGGCGATCACCGAAAAATACATCCAGGCGCTCACCGCCTCGGTGGATCATCGCCACGATGCTCACTGAGTCTCTTCGCATTCTTTGATGTTTTTCAAGCAGATGGATCACTATGGTCGAAACCGGCAACCCCTATCGTGATAATGTTTCTCGCCTGATCACCTGGGGGCATTGGTTCTCCTTCTTCAACATCATTCTGGCCATGCTGATTGCCACCCGCTACCTGGGGGCGATCAGCTGGCCGTCGACCACGCTCGGCGTGACCTATCTCATCATCAGCTGGATCGGTCACTTCTCGTTTCTGAGCTTTGTCACCTATCTGTTGACGATCTTCCCCCTGAGTTTCGTGCTGCCCAAAGAGAAGCCGCTGCGCTTCATCTCGGCCATCATCGCCACCCTGGCGCTGGTGCTGCTGCTCATCGACACCCAAGTGTTCCAGCTGTTCAAGTTCCACCTCAACGGCCAGGTGTGGCAGTTGCTGCTGGATCAGGCCCAGACCGAGGAGGGCTCGATCTGGAGCATCATCTTCGTTGCCGTGCCCACCATCTTCCTGGTGCAGCTGCTGCTGTCGGCCTATGTCTGGCGCAAGATCAACAAGCGCAAGCGCCGTCAGTACGGCAATCAGGTGGGGCTGGCCCTGCTGGTCTGCTTCATTCTGACCCACGTGGTCAACAGCTGGGCCGATGCCACCCTGTATCAGCCCATCACCATGCAGCGCGCCAACTTCCCGCTCTCCTACCCGATGACCGCCAAGAGCTTCCTCGCCAAGCACGGCTGGCTGGATCTGGATCAGTACGAGAAGAAGGCCGAATCACAGGATGGTGACAATGCGAGCCGCTTGCGCTACCCGCTGCGCCCGCTCAGCGTCAACGCTCCGCTGACCCACAAGAACCTGCTGATCGTGGTGGTCGACTCCCTGCGGGCCGACATGCTCAACAACATCAACATGCCCAATCTGCAGCGCTATGCGGATCAGCACCTCAACTTTGCCAACCACATGAGCGGCGGCAACGACGATGTGATGGGGATGTTCAGCCTGTTCTACGGCCTGCCGGGCCACTACTACGACGACATTCGCAACGACAAGACGCCACCGGTGCTGTTCGACGAGATGCTGCGCCAGGACTACCAGTTCGGCCTGTTCGGCGCGCTGGAGGATGCCCAGAAGTACCGTCAGAGCATCCTCTCCGGCCTGCGCAAGCAGGTGTTCGTCTCCGAGCAGACCGATGACACCCAGCTCATCGGCGACTGGCAGCAGTGGCTCGCCAAGCGCTCGCCAGACCGGCCCTGGTTCTCGCTGGTCTATCTGTCGAGCCCGGGTGACTACCAGCTGCCGGCCAACGTGAAGGGCCCCTTCCAGCCGGAGCTCACCAAGTTCAACCCGGCCACCGCCTATCAGGCCGAGAATCTGGTGAAGCTGGAGAACCGCTACAAGAATGCGGTCTTCTATACCGACCAGTTGCTGGAACAGATGCTGGCCCAGCTGCAACAGCAGGGGCTCGGCGAGCAGACCATCGTCGTGGTCACCGCCAACCACGGTCAGGAATTCAACGAGACCCAGAACAACAGCTGGGGCTATGGCACCAACTACTCGCCCTATCAGGTGCAGGTACCGTTCGTGCTGGCCTGGCCGGGCAACGATACCCTGCCGACGAGCCCGGTGAGCAGCCACCTGGATCTGGTGCCGACCCTGATGCAAAGCATGCTGGGAGTGCGCAATGCGCCGCGGGACTACAGCATCGGCCGCAACCTGTTCGATACCAGCCCGCGCAACTGGCTGCTGGCGGGGGATCAGCGCGACTTTGCCATCTATCAGGGCAACACCATCACCCACTTCAACAAGCAGGGTGACTTCGAGCTGCTGGAGCGAAACAGCTACCGCCCCATCAAGCACGGCACCCCCGACATGGGCGTCATGATCCAGGTGATGAACGAGCTGAACCGCTTCTATCGCGCCCCCTGATAGCCGCCTCCTGCCCCTTGAAAACCCGCTCCTGCAGCGGGTTTTTTTATTGCCGATATCACCTTGGCATCAGCTGCCAAGCCCTCAGCCAACACCTTGCCACCCTCCCCCGTTTCATCCCCTGTCTGCCCGCCCAGCACCATGCAGGCGCAAACGTTGGCCCGCGTTGCTACTGATGCCTTCATCAAAAAATGCAGTCTGATCAGGATCATAAAAACAAAATGATAATGATTATCAATCGTTGATCTGACTGGACCTCTCTGCAATAATCCGCGGCCTTCAGGCTTAAATAATAATTATTCTCAACATGAAAACACTGCTTCACTACTGGCCCATGCTGCTGTCCGGTACAGCGCTGGCCGCCGGCGATCCCGCCGGCATAGACACCTCCGGCACCACCCCGCCCAAGGCGCGAGAGACCATAGTCGTCAAGGGTCAGCGGGTCGAACAGAAACTGTCCGACATCTCGGGCTCCATCACCGTCATCACCGAAGAGGATCTGGAGCGCCAGATAGCCACCGAGCTCACCGACGTGTTCAAGAACGAACCCGGCGTCTCGGTGACCGGCTCGGCGGGCCGGCCGCAAAACATCAGCATCCGCGGCATCGGTGGCAACCGGGTGTTGATCATCAAGGACGGGGTCCGGGTCAGCGACGGCTTCGGCGCCGACGACCTCAACGACAAGGTGGGCCGTTTCAGCTTCGATCTCGATGACGTCAAGCAGATCGAGGTGGCAAAGGGGGCCGGCTCCGCCCTGCACGGCTCGGACGCCATCGGCGGCACCGTGGTCATCACTACCAAGCAGCCGGAAGATTACCTGCAGGGGCAGGATGCCTACCTCAGCAGCAAGGTGCTGCACGACGGCAGCAGCGACAAGCAGAAACTGAGCGCCACCGGCGCCGCCCGCTGGGGCGAGAGCGCCCACCTGCTGCGTCTCTCCGGCTGGCAGGGGCACGAGACCGCCAACTACGACCAGAACCGCATCCCGGCGGATCTCGATGGCCTGAGCGCTTCCACCAGCTCCAGCCTGACCCTCAATGAACAGCATCTGCTGCGCCTCGAGCTCGACTACTTCGAAGACAATGCCAAGCGGGATCAGGGGCCGCGCGAAATTCCCCAGCCCGACGGCAAGTGGCAGGTGCGCCAGTATCACGAGAACGGCACCCAGCGCTCCCAAGGCGGCAAGCTGAGCTGGGAGGCGCAGGATCTCGGCCACCCGCTGGCCGACCGCTTTACCTGGAACCTGCACGGCAACTACGCCAAGAACACCGCCAACAAGCGCAGCCTGCTGCAAAATGACGAGCTGAGCGGCTACCCCCGCTATCGCAGCGAGCGGGAGCTGGCCACCTTCACCGAACAGCTGATCGGCAGCGAGCTGGATATCCGCCGTGATCTGGTCACCGGCCCCATCGAGCACAAGCTGAGCTACGGCATCGAGCTGGCGCGCACCCGGCATGAGCGACCGGTGGAGAAGCTGATGCTGGAAGCCGGCATTCCCCAGCCCACCCAGTCCGCCCCCTTCAGCAGCGCCCGCACCGATCGGGCCGGCATCTGGCTGGGAGACGTGGCGACCCTGGGTCAGTGGCAGTTCACCCCAACCCTGCGCATGGATCAGCAGTGGCTGAGCCCGCAGGATGGCCGGGGCGAGAGCAACCACAGCTGGCATATCTCGCCGAGCCTGGCCACCAGCTACCGCTTCAACGAGCAGTGGCGCAGCTGGCTGAGCTACGCCAACGGTTTCAGCGCCCCCTCCTACGACAAGGTGTACGGCAACATCCCCCACTACTTTGCCCTGCCGCCGTTCGAGATCATCGCCAACCCGAACCTCAAGGAGGAGACCAGCCACAGCTTCGAGTGGGGGGTGAGCGGCGAAGGGGATGAGTGGAGCATCAAGCCGGCGCTCTTTTACAACCGCTACTACAACTTCGTCGACTGGCGCCAGGTGGGCTTTCGCCTGAGCGACGGGGTCATGCTGCGTCAATACCGCAACGTCGCCAAGTCCGAAACCTGGGGCGCCGAGATCGCCGCCAGCTACTGGCTGACCCAGCAGTGGGAGCTGGCCACCAAGCTGGGTTGGGTCGACGGCAAGACCAGCCAGGGCGAATCGCCGCGCAACCTCACCCCGCTCGAGGGCAACACCCGCCTCAGCTATCAGGCCAACGACTGGAGCCTGGGGCTGCAGGCCGACTACGCCGCCGCCATGAGCCGGGTGCCCAGCTGTGGCAACAGCCTGACCCAGCAGCAGGGCGAGTGCCTGAAAACCGCAGGCTGGCTCAGCTTCGCCCTGACCGCCGACTGGCAGATCACCGACGCCCTCAAGGCCAACCTCAAGCTCAACAACCTGCTCGACACCCGCTACACCCGCTATCAGGACGTCGCCGGGCTGGAAGCGGGCACGGATGCGGGCCTCTACACCCAGACGGGCCGCTCCCTGAGCGCCAGCCTGCGCTACACCTTCGTGGGGCTCTGATGCACGCACTCCTGATGCTGGCCAGCCTGCTGGCCAATCCGGCGCCCGCCCAGCCTGTCGCCCTTGCACCTGCCGATACCCAGAGCCAGGCCGTCGCCACCTCGGCGCCGCTTATCCCTCACCGCCCGCTGCCTATGCCGGGGGAGCGGGCCCGGCTCGATCCCTATGGCGGCTGGCGCGATGACAGCCGCCAGGATCCCGCCCTGTTGGCCCTGCTGGGCGAGCAGAACCGCTGGACCGAGCAGCAGCTCGCCGCGCAGCGGCCGCTGGAGCAGGCCCTGCAGACCGAGTGGCAGGCGCAAGCGCGCGGTGAACCCATGCCGCAAGAGTGGTTGAGCGAGGCGGGCAGCCAGTGGCGGATGGAAGCCGACGGCAGCCTGTGGCAGCGAGATAGCGAGCAGGCTGAGCCCCGCCAACGGCTGGCAGCCCGCCAGCCGGCCAGCGGCTACTACGAGCTCGCCAGCTGGGCCTTGCACCCGAACGGGCGCTGGCTGGCCCTGGCCGAAGATCTGCAGGGCGATCGGGATTACCGCATCACCCTGCTCGACCTGGTCGACGGCAAGCCCCTGGCCACCCTGACCCACCGGGCCAGCGATCTGCTCTGGAGCCTGGATGGCAAGACCCTCTACACCATCGCCAACGAACCTCGCACCCTGCGCCCCTGGCAGCTGTGGGCCTGGCGCGATGGCAAGGAGCAGCAGATCCACCAGGAGGCGGACCCTGCCTGGCTGCTCAGCCTCTATCGCACCACGGATCGACGCCACCTGCTGCTGCAGAGCAATAACCACGACAGCGCCGAGCAGTACCTGCTGGACGCGGACACACCTGCTCTGCTCAAGGCCCGTCAGGCCGGCCTTGAGTACTACCTGGATACCCAGGGGGAGCGGGTGCTGCTCAAGAGCAACCGGGACGGTGCCCTCGGCCTCTATCAGGTGGCCGACCTGAGCCAGGTGGCCAAGGGAGAGTGGCAACTGCTCTGGTCTGGCGAGCAGAGGAGCCTCGAGAAGTGGCGCCTGTTTGCCGACCATACGGTCCTGCAGTATCGCCATCACGGGGATGACTGGCTCGACGTGCTGGATGGCCGCGGCCGGCTCAGCCACCGTCTGCTGCTGACCGAGGGGGCCGGCACGGCCTGGATCCAGGGCGCCCACGACCCCGCCAGCGGGCAGATCCTGATCCGCCGCCAGGGCATGGCCGAGCCGCCGCACCAGCGCCTGCTCGATCTCGCCAGCGGCCGCTGGCTGCCGGACACCCAGGCCGCCCTCCCCTCCCCCTACCAGAGCGAGCGCCGCTGGGTAGTGGGCAAGGATGGCGTCAAGGTGCCGGTCTCCCTGGTGTGGCGCAAGGACATCCACACCCCCAAGGCGCTGCTGCTCTACGGCTATGGCGCCTACGGTACCCCCATGCGCCCCTACTACCAGCCGCAGGTGCTGAGCCTGCTGGATCGCGGCTTCGTCTACGCCATCGCCCACGTGCGCGGCGGCGGCATGCTGGGGGATGAGTGGTATCTGGCCGGGCGCGGTCGCCACAAGCAGCACAGCGTGGACGACTTCCTGACCGTGGCCGATGCGCTGGCCCGGGATCCCGCCATCGACCCCGCCCGGCTGTTTGCCATGGGCGGCAGCGCCGGCGGCCTGCTGGTGGCGGCGGCCCTCAACCAGGCACCGACCCGCTTCGCCGGGGCCGTGCTGCAGGTGCCCTTCGTCGATCTCATCGGCACCATGAGCGATCCCGAACTGCCGCTCACCCGCCAGGAGTACGCCGAGTGGGGCAACCCGGCCATTGCCGCCGATTACGCTGCCATGCGCCGCCTGAGCCCTTACGACAACCTACATGCGGCCCCCTATCCCCCCGTCTATGTGACGGCCGGGCTGTACGACAGTCAGGTGCCCTACTGGGAGCCGCTCAAGTGGGTGGCCCGCCTGCGGGAACACAGCACGGGAGCGGGCCCCTATCTGCTCAGCACGGCCCTCGACGGCGGCCACCGCACCAGCCCGGGCAACGCGCGCCAGCAGGCGGCCCGCGAGTACGCCTTCCTGCTCACCCTGGCGGGAGTCGGCCGGTGATCCCTTTTCTCATTTTTGTGTTGGAGTAAACCATGAAACCCTCTTCCCTGGCCCTCTGGCTGGCGACAACCCTGCTCTCCCAGCCGCTGCTGGCGGCCGAGTTGCAGTTTGTCGATGAGCAACCGCTGACCACCACGCCGAAGCAGTGGCTCGAGCAGCGTCTTGGCGTGAGCCTGGCCCCCGACTACGAGCGGGCCAGCCTGCTCGGCCATCACTACAGCTTCCGCCAGCTGGTCAACGGCCTGCCGGTGGCCACCATTCAGGCCGCCGTCAGCGTCGATCAAACAGGCAAGCCCTGGCGCATCTATCACAACAGCCGGCCGCTGCAGAGCCACGAACCCGGCTGCGACGCCGCCGGCAATCTGGATCCCTTGCTGGAGCAGCTGCGCGATGGCGGCAGCGACATCGACACCCTTGGTCCGGTCGAAGCCTGGTACTGGCGCGACGGTGACACCCTGGTGCCGGCCCTGCGCCAACGGGTGCGCGAGCATCAGGCGGGCAACGCCAAGGCCAGCTATGTGCAGCTCTTCGCCAGCTGTGACGGCAGCCGCGAGCTCGGTCGCTGGATGGATGCCGCCACCACCCAGGCCAGCCGCGTCGCCGACGCCGGCGACACCCAGCTGGAGGCTCGGGTATTCGATCCGGATCCCCGTACCCAGCTGCGCGATGCCAGCCTGGTCTGGCACGAAGCCCTGCAACTGGCGGACGCCGCCTATCAGGACAAGGTGCCGCTGCCGGTCACTCTGGCGGGTGGACGCTATCTGCTGAGCGGCCCCCACGCCCGGGTGGTGGATGCCATGGAGCCGGACACCGCCCCCTTCAGCGCCGACAACCCGCAGGCGTTTCGTCTCACCCGCGATGATCGCGGCTTTGCCGACATCAACGCCTACTACCACCTGGATCTGGCCCAGCGCCACCTCAAGCGCCTCGGCTTTGTCGATCTCATTCCGGGGGCGCTCGACATCGACACCGAGGCCGGCTATCAGGACAACTCCCTCTACGATCCGTTCGAGCGCCGGCTGGAGCTGGGTCGCAGCGGCGTGCCCGATGCCGAGGATCCCATGGTCATCTGGCACGAGTTCGGCCATGCGGTGCAGCATCACATAGTGCCGGATCTCGGGGACGAGGCTGACTGGGGCGCCATCGGCGAAGGCTTTAGCGACTACCTGGCCGCCAGCCACCGCCAGCGCAGCGAAGCCGGCCGCCAGTTCGAACCCGCCATGGTGTTCAACTGGGATGCCCGCTTCACCGACCGCACCCCACGTCAGCTGGACGATCTGCGCGCCCGCTACCACCCGGATTACAACTACCCGGCCCACCGCACCATCAACGGCAGCAATGGCGACCAGCTGTGGGGCACCCCGCTGTTCCAGGCGCTGCTGGCCGCGGTCGCCGAGCAGGGCGAAGGGGCGCGGGACGAGTTTGATCGCCTGATCATCGAGTCCCACTTCGGTCTCGGCCCGGCCATCCGCATGCCGCAACTGGCCCGCATCACGGTGGATACCGCCGCCCGGCTCTACCCGGCGCGCCCTTATGCCAGGCTGCTGGAGCAGGCGTTTCGCCAGCATGGCCTGTTGCAGGCTCCGGTCAATGTGGGCCTCAGTGATGGCAGCGTCATCGAGCTGGGGCAGCGCCAGTCGGTGCAGCTGACCCTCACCAACCAGGGCAAGGCGCCGGTCACCCTCAATGAGCTGGCTCTCACCCTGCCAACCGGGTTGCAGGCCGATCCTTACAGCTGGCAACCGGCGACCCTCGCGGCGGGTGCCAGCATGACCACCACCCTGCGCCTGCTGGCCCAGAGCCCGCTCGCCTGTGGCGACGAGGTAGCGCTGCCGGTCAGCCTCGCCATGAGCGGCACCAGCCCGACCGAGCGCCAGTGGCAGCAGTCGCTGACCCTGCCCATCGGCGCCCCCATCGTCAGCCGTGCCAGCGGCCAGCCGCTCACCTTGAGCGATGCCATTAGCGACGAGGTGCGTGGCCTCAGTGAAACCAGCCTGCTGATAGAGAACAGCGAGGCCAGGGTGAGCGACCGGCTGCAACTGAACCTGGATCTGCAACACCCGGCGCTCGATGAGCTGGAGATCTGGCTCAACTCCCCCTCCGGCACCCGCATCCAGATCTGGAACAAGGGCTACAGCCCATTGCCGCGCCTCAAGGGGGTGTTCCCCACCGAGCTGCTGCCCCTGCAGCCCTTCAGCGCGCTGGAAGGGGAGCCGCTGGCCGGCCGCTGGACCCTGGAGATAGTGGACAGCAAGCCCGGCAATCGGGGCCGCATCAACGGCTGGAGCATCAGCCAGCGCACCGGCGCCCAGTGCAGCAAGCCGGTCACTCCGCCTGATGACGGCATCATCCACTTCCAGGTGGACGACGGCAGCGGCGGCGGGTCAGCCAACCTGCTCTGGTTGCTGCCGCTGACGCTCTGGCGCCGCCTGCGCCAGCGCACCTGAATCCACCCCATCCCATATATAAGAAGAGGGGGCCAAGGCCCCCTCCCCAAGGACAAGAGATGACACCACATTACTCCCGCCTGGCCTGCCTGCTGGCCCCCCTGCTCACCGCCTGTGGCGGTGGCGGCTCGGACGAGGCGCCGCTGGCGGCCCCCGACTACAGCCTGACCGTGACCCTGCCCGAAGCCGGCACCCTCTGCGTCAACCTCAACCAGAATGCATCTTGTGATGCGGGGGAGCCCAGTGTCAGCGGCGCGGCCGGTACTCACCGGTTGAGCGGCAGCGCCCCGGCGCTGTTGACCAGTACCTTGCTGTTTTTACCAAGCAACCCGGCCGCCCCCGTGCTGCTGCACCCCGCCGCCCGGCTCGACGGCCAGCATCTGACCCCCAGCCCGCTCAGCACCCTGCTGCAATACCGCATCGCCGAGGGGCAGCCCCCGAGGCAAGCCCTCGACCAGCTGCTGAGTGCGCTGGCGCCGCTGCAACCGGACCAGGATCTGGCCGCCCTCTCCCGGCTGAGCGACTTCAACCTGGCGCTGGGCCAGCTGCTGCAGGCAGTCGTCGAGACCGATCTGAAGGCGCAGGAGGGCTTCTCGACCGCCACCCTGCATATGCTGGTGTGGCCTGCCATCGGCAGCCTGCTGCCCGAGCTGGCCAGCCACTTTGCCCTGCACGGCGAGCTGGCCAGCCAGCAGGAGCACGTCAGCGCCCGGCTGCTGCAACAGCACTCCCATCCACTGATCACCGGCAGTGGCGTCACCACCTACACGGACGGGGTCGATTACCTGCTCACCCAGGAGCCCGCCGATCACCCGGGGCAGGAGGCCAGCCTCAACAAGGCGCCGCTGCACTATCGCAAGCTGGATGGCAAGGGCCAGCCGCTGGCTGATGACGCCCCCGTCTGGGAGTGCGTGGAAGATCTCAACACCGGCCTGGTCTGGGAGAAGAAGCTCGATGATCCCGCCAGCCCGCGCGATCTGCACCGTACCTTCGCCTGGGAGCTTGGCGACTATCACCCCACCCAGCAAGAACTGGACTACGCCTGCCCGGATGGCGAAGCCATCTGCACCACGGAGCAGTACCGCCAGTGGCTCAACGCCCAGCAGTTGTGCGGCATTACCAGCTGGCGCATGCCCCACTCGCGCGAGCTGATGAGCCTGCAGCACTACGGCTCCCTCGCCCGCCAGGACGACCAGCCGGTGAGCATGGACGTGCGCTACTTCCCCGATGTCGGCACCACCAGCAAGGATTTCAGCGGCTACTACTGGAGCCAGACCCTGACCCCCTCGCGCCGGCTGGAGAGCGCCCCCATCAGCGCCATTGCCCACATCTTCCTTGGCGATGACGCCGGCACCGACTACGCCACCACAGTTCAAAACAGCGATGATGCCAACGGTCTGCAATTGCGACTGGTGGCGGAGGTAACCCGATGAACCGCTTGATGTTGACCCTGCTGCTGACCCTTGGCAGCCCCCTCGCCCTGGCCACCGCCATCTGTGATGACAACATGCCCAGAACCAGCCCCACCGCCCGCTTCATCGACCGCGGCAACGGCACCGTCACGGATAGATCCACCGGCCTGACCTGGATGCGCTGCCAGCTCGGCCAGACCTGGCGCAACCAGAGCTGTCAAGGCGAACCGACCCGGCTTTACTGGCAGCAGGCCCTGCTGACCGCCGAGCGGATCCGCACCGAGCCGAGCCATGCCCTCTACAACTTCGGCGGCCACGGCGGCTGGCACCTGCCCACCATCAAGGAGCTGGCCAGCGTGCTGGAGTCCGCCTGCTACAAGCCGGCGCTCAACGAAACCATCTTCCCCCGCGCCATGGCCGGTGAAGGAAAAGAGGTGAACGACGGCTACGTCTATCTCTGGTCCTCGACCCCGGTACCGGCCAGCAAGGGGGTCGCCTATCTGGATATCACCAGCGGCGCCGTCGGCATGCGGGCGCCCGGCGCCTGGGCCAAGCAGGTGTTGCTGGTGCGCTGATGAAGCCGGGTGGCCAGGGGATCCCGATGAGCACAGGATCCCGGCTGGCCACCCGCGTTTGGCACCCGGCCTGTCGCTTAGCCTCTCTTCCGTCCTGTCAGAAAATAGCCAGAACACGTCATTGTGTGCCGGATCTGCGTCATTTTACGCAGTTTTTACGTAGCAGATCGCTGGCATGAAACGGGCAGAGCGGTTAGTCTAGCGGCGTTGAACCAACCCCATGAGGTACAGATGAAAACCGTATTGCGTTTTAGCCTGCTGGGCGCCTTGTTGCTGGGCGGCCATGCCTTCGCCGCCGAACCGAAAAAATTTGATATCAGCATGTTCCCGGCCGCCGAAGTGAACCAGGAACGTGTGGTGATCCGCCTGCCGGAAGTCGAGAACGAAGCCGACATGATGGTCGAGCTGCAGGTCGGCAAGAAAATGATGGTCGATTGCAATGTGCCGCGCTTTGCCGGCAACCTGGAACAGCACAGTGTCAAAGGCTGGGGCTACAACTACCTGATGCTCGGCAAGGTGTCCGATCCCATCAGCACCCTGATGGCCTGCCCGGATGGCCAGAAGAAAGAGACCTTCGTCCAGATCTACGGTCAGGGCTTCTTCGTGAACTACAACTCCAAGCTGCCGTTCGTGCTCTACGTACCGCAGGAGTATGAAGTGCGCTACCGTCTGTGGCGTGCCGACACCCTGGCTCAGCCAGCCATGATAGAGTGAGTCTCCATCGAGACCAAACCTCCCGCTTTGGTTCATGAATACAACAAAATAGAGCGCCGAATGGCGCTTTATTTTTAGCCAAATGTCGTCTGACCAGAGCTTCGAACCTTTACAGAACCTGACATAACTCCGCTTTTTTTCTCACTTTTTTGCTCTTCCCCCCGGCTCAGACCCACTGGATCATGGCGAAACCGCTTTCGATTAAAGATATTTATCCATATAGTGAAAAAATTGATTTTGCACTCTGCGACGGCCTGATGATACTTGCCCGCAAAGGTCAAACTAACCAGAAAAAGAGCACTATGAGCTTCGAATCAGACAAGCGTTTCAACGACTTCAAACATTTTCCCCGTGGCCTGCGTCGCAGTGGCGAATTCACTGTGGCCGAAGCGGACAGTCTGGAAAAATACGGCACCGCCATGCTCGCGCTCTATCAGGGCAACCTGGCGCCGCGCGATGACGTAGAAAGCGCCTTTATCGAACAGGTCAAATCCGGCGCCGCCGGCAGCAACCCCCACGCCAAGGTGTGGTTCAAGTATCTGAAGGTGATCGGTCCCAAGCGCGTGCACCGGCTGTGCACCGTCGCCGGCGGTGCCAACGAGGAAACCGGTGGTGGCGGCTTTGAAGGTGGCAGCGGTGGTGGCAGCGACGAGTCCATCGATTAATGGATACCGAACTGCTTCGGACGTTTATCGAGGTCAGCAAGACCCGGCACTTCGGCCGGGCAGCTGAAAATCTCTACCTGACCCAGTCGGCGGTGAGCTTTCGGATCCGCCAGCTCGAACAGCAACTCGGGGTCAGTCTGTTTGCCCGCCATCGCAACAACATCCGCCTGACCGCCTCCGGTGAGCGTCTGCTGCCCTACGCAGACGCCATCTTGCATACCCTGGGCCGCGCCAAGCAGGATGTGGCCCTCTCCCCCGGTTTCAGCCAGCAGCTCGCCATCGGCGCCCCCGCGGTGTTCTGGGAGCTCGATTTCAATGACTGGCTCAACCATGTGTATGCTCTGGCCCCTGGCCTCGCGGTGCGGCTCGAAACCGCCTCCCGCGAGCACCTGTGCCGCCAGCTGCTGGAGCGCTCCCTCGATCTCGCCCTGCTCTCCGAGCCGACCAAGATCGACGAGATTGCCCTGCACCCCATCGGCGAGCTGGTGTTCGAGCTGGTGAGCCGGGATGCCGCCGCAAACGCCGACAGCCTGATGCAGATGCCACACATTCATCTGGATTGGGGCACCAGCTTCGAACCCCAGCCCAGCCGGCTGCAGAGCCTGCAAAAGACCCCGGTGCTGCACTCGAGCTCCGCCAACATGGCGCTGCAGTTCGTGCTGGCCAACGGTGGCGCCGCCTACTTGCCAAGGCGCATGGTGAGCCCCTTCCTCGAACAGGGTCGCCTGCACCTGGTGGAAGGCGCCCAGGCCTTGAGTCGTCCGCTCTACCTCGCCTATCTGGAAAAATCCGATCGCCGGGAGCTGATCGATCAGTTGCTGACCCTGCCGCTGGGCTGGGATGGCGCCGATCTGCGCTTGCCGCAGCCAGAATAAAAGCGCTGCAGCGCGCAAGCGGGAGTGCAAAAGCAAAAGGGGCCGACAGGCCCCTTTTGCTTTTCGTTATCGTCAGCCGTGATGACGACGATCGTTGGCCTGGGCCAGCAGGGTACGGCTTTCGCGCAGGAACTCGTCTGCCCGCTCGCCGAAGAAGCCGGAGACCTGGCTGAAGGCCTCGATGAAGCCCTCCCGATCCCCCCGCTCCAGCAGACCCAGCGCCTCGCCGAAGTTCTGGTAGTAGCGGCGGATCATCGCCAGATTCTGCGGCGACGACAGTATGATGTCGGCGTAGAGGTGGGGATCCTGGGCGAACAGCCGTCCCACCATGGCTAGCTCCAGCCGGTAGATGGGGGAGCTCAACGCCAGCAGGCGATCGATGTTGGCCTGCTCGCGGGAGAGGTGCCAGCCGTAGGCGAAGGTAGCGAAGTGGCGCAGCGCCTGGATAAAGGTCATCGCCTCGTCGTGGGCCTTGGCCTCCACCTGCTGCAAACGCGCCCCCCAGATGGTCATCTGTTCCAGCAACCACTGGCTGGCGGCGGGCTCGCGCCCCTGACAACAGACGATCACCTGCTTGGCGAGGCTCGCCACATCCGGCCCGAACATGGGGTGCAGCCCCAGCACCGGCCCCTGGTGTACCGCCAGCATATGGGCAAGCGGTTCACTCTTGACACTGGTCACGTCCACCAGCAGGCAGTCCGCCGGCAGGTTGCCGAGCCGGTCGATCACCTCGCAGGTAACATTGATGGGCACCGCCACCATCACCAACCCGGCCCCGTGCAGGATCTCGTCGGCGCGCGGCCAGTCGGCCTGGCCCAGGGTCTCGACCCGGTAGCCCGAGAGGCTGAACAGGTTGCCGAACAGGCGGCCAAGTTGCCCCTCGCCACCGATGATCACCACCTTGCCGAGTTCAGGCTTCATGCACTTGAAGTGGTGCTCCTTGTCGCTGGCGGATTCCAGAATATAGGATTCGCGCATCACCCGGCGCAGCACGTCTTCGATGAGATCTCCCGGCACCCCCAGGGCCTCCGCCTCGGCGCGGCGGCGGGCCAGCATGCTCGCCTCCCGATCCGGTGCATAGATGGGCAGGCCGTGCCGGCTCTTCACTTCCCCCACTTCCCCTACCAGGGCAAGACGGGCAGCCAGCAGATCAATCAGCTGCTTGTCCACCGCATCGATTTTGTCCCTGAGGGCATTCAACTCTTCAGCCATATCCGGTCCCTGCGGCGCCGCCCGCAGCGACGCCCTGTGATTCAAGAGGCAACGAGGTGTCACCGCCTCGGCCGGTGACACCTCGATTGTTCAATCAGTGCTGACAAGATACCACGGCTTATGCCTTGGTTCTGGCCAAAAGTGGTGCCGCCAGCTGGCTGTGGCAGCGGGCCAGCAGCGCATCCGTGGTCTCCCAGTCGATGCAGGCATCGGTGATGGAGACGCCGTAGCGCATCTCGCACTTGGGTTGCTCGCTGGACTGGTTGCCTTCGAACAGATTGGATTCCAGCATCACCCCTATGATGGAGCGGTTGCCCTCCTGGATCTGGTGGATCACGTTGTCCGCCACCTTGGGCTGCAGGCGGTGATCCTTGCTGGAGTTGCCATGGCTGCAATCCACCACCAGACCTGGCAGCAGACCCGCCTTCTCCAGCGCCTCTTCTGCCAGAGACACATTGACCGAGTCGTAGTTCGGGTGCTTGCCGCCGCGCAGGATCACATGGCCATCCGGGTTGCCCTGGGTCTGCAGCAGCGCGACCTGGCCCTGCTGGTTGATCCCCATGAAGGCGTGGGGGCTGGAGGCGGCCTGCAGCGCATTGATGGCGGTGCCAAGGTTGCCGTCGGTGCCGTTCTTGAAGCCCACCGGCATGGAGAGACCGGAGGCCATCTCCCTGTGGGTCTGGGATTCGGTGGTGCGGGCACCGATGGCCGACCAGGAGAAGAGCTCCGCCAGGTATTGCGGGCTGATGGGGTCGAGCGCTTCGGTGGCCAGCGGCAACTCCAGCTCGGCCAGCCAGCAGAGCAGCTCGCGGGCGCGGTGCAGCCCCAGCTCCACGTCGAAGGTACCATCCAGGTTCGGATCGTTGATAAAGCCCTTCCAGCCGACCGTGGTGCGCGGCTTCTCAAAGTAGACCCGCATGACAATGTAGAGAGAGTCCTGATAGGCGTCATGCAGCGCTTTGAGTCTGGTTGCGTACTCTTTGGCGGCGTCCATGTCGTGGATGGAGCAGGGGCCACAGATCACCAGCAAGCGGTGATCACGACGGTGGATGATGTCGGCGATGGTATTGCGGGCCCCTTGCACGAATGCCAGCGCGCGATCGGAGATGGGCAGTTTCTCCTTGAGCTGGGCAGGCGTGATCATCACTTGTTCGGACTGGATATGGATGTTGTTCAGGGGATCTCTTTGCATGTTCTCATTCTCTCTACTGTTTCAAGCCAATTGCGCCGACCGTTCACATTTGTTTACACAAGTCAGCACTTTGTTACGCAACCGCCCTCACCTTACCAATTAAAAACAAACAATCAAGTGAAACCAGTGGGTTTATTCGCTAACAGATGGATAAATGACCACAAAAGAGACCCTTTCGGCCAGAAAGTAGTGATCCGCGCATGCTCTACACACCAAAATCGTAAATATATAATTACACTCCTTCTGTTTTCTCTTGCCAACAAGCATAAAAAAGCGGGGCACCTGGCCCCGCTTGCATTCCCGTGTTCCTCTTCTTTTATTATTTGCCGTGAGCCTTGATCACCTCGACCGCCTTGTCCGGGAAGTCGCTGAATACCCCATCCACATCGGCCTGATAGAGGAAGATGTTGAGCAGGTCGGTGAAGTCTTTCGCATAGGCCGGGATCTGGCCCTCATCCTGACGGAAGGTATAAGGATGCACTTTGAGGCCAGCCGCGTGTGCCTCTTTCACCATGCCGGTGAAGGTCGGTTTGCCCAAGGTACCCGGCTCCGGCACTATCATCGGCTTCCAGGGGCCGATCCCCTCGGCATAGCCGGCGATCTCCTTCATGGCGCCCGGCTTGAACATCCAGTCATAGCTGTAGGGGGTCGCCTTGCCCTTGGCGTCATAGACCATGGTCTCGTTCCAGTCGGTCTCGGCCATCAGCTGCACCAGCTTCAAGTCCATACCCATGGCGGGCATCAGCTCGCTGTTGATGCGCTTGAGCTCGTTGGTATCGAAACACTGCAGATAGACCTTGTCGTTCTTGCTGGTGTAACCGTACTCCTTCAGTACCTTGAGCACCGCCTTGGAGATGTCCTTGCCCTCGTGGCGGAACAGCCAGGGGGCTTTTATCTCCGGGTAGATACCGATGTTCTTGCCGGTGCTCTTGTTGAGCCCCTGGATCATCTCGATCTCTTCCTGGAAGGTATGGATCTTGAAGCTCGACTTCCACAGCGGGAAACGGGCCGGATAGACCGGCACCTGCTTGCCGTCCACCAGCTGGAACGGCTCGGTCATGCGCAGGGAACGCACCTCGTCCAGGGTGAAATCCACCACATAGTAGCGACCATCCGGGCGGGCCCGCCCAGGGAAGCGCTCGGCCACATCGGTGATGCCGTCGAGGAAGTGATCGTGCATCACCACCAGCTGGTCATCCTTGGTCATCACCAGATCCTGCTCCAGATAGTCGGCCCCCATGCCATAGGCCAATGCCTTGGACTCCAGGGTGTGCTCGGGCAGGTAGCCGGAGGCCCCCCGGTGAGCGATCACTATCTTGCCTTCATCGGCCGCCAGGGCGGGCAATGCCAGGGCGGCCCCCAGACCAAGGGCAAGCAGGGAGAGAGTGTGTTTTTTCATGCGCGGTGCTCTTTGTTATTGTTTATGGGATGTAGGTTATTGTTATAACAGAGGTTTATTGCATTTTTACGGCGGGCGACCAGGGCCGCCCGCCAGGGGTGATCAGCAGGCTTCGGGCAGGGCGTGGTGGTGTTCGCTGAGCCAGGCAGCCAGTTGCTGCTGCTCGGCTTCGGACAGACGCAACCCCAGCTTGCTGCGGCGCCACAGAATGTCTTCCAGGCTGCAGGCCCACTCCCGCTCGATAAGGTAGCGCACTTCCGCCTCATACAAGCCGGCACCAAAGTGCTGGCCACGCTCCTGGTGCAGCCAGAGACGGGCATGGGCGCCATAGGCCTCGGCAATGCGCAGGGCACTGCGATCATCGAGCCAGTCAAATTCCAGTGCAAAGGCGCGCGCCAGCTCGCGCACCGAGCAGTCGAACTCTCCACCGGGCAGCCGGCTGTTGGCGGTCCAGTCCTCCCCCATCTGGCTGAACCAGGGCTTGAGCTTGTTGCAGGCAGCCTGGGCCAGCTTGCGGTAGGTGGTGAGCTTGCCGCCGAACACCGACAGCAGCGGCGCGCCATCGGATTCACCGGACAGTTCGAGGGTGTAGTCGCGGGTCACCGCCTGCGGCGAGTCGGACTCGTCATCGCACAGCGGGCGCACCCCGGCATAGGTCCAGATCACGTCTTTGGGGGCGATCTGACGGGTGAAGTGGGCGTTGACCACTTTGCACAGGTAGTTTATCTCGGCGTCGCTGATCTTCGCCTCACGCGGGCTGCCCTTGTGCTCCACGTCCGTGGTCCCGATCAGCGAGTAGTCCCGCTGATAAGGGATGACGAAGACGATGCGGTTGTCCTCGTTTTGCAGGATATAGGCCTCTTCGCGCTCATGAATGCGCGGCACTATCATGTGGCTGCCCTTGATGAGGCGAATGCCGCGCGGGGATTTCTCGTGCAGGCTCTCATCATAGAAGGTCTTGACCCAGGGACCGGCCGCATTGACCAGACCGCGGCAGGTGACGTTGAACTGCTCGCCCCCTTCCCGCTCCAGGGTCAGGGTCCAGTGTTTGGAGCCGCGCACCGCCTTGACGCAGCGGGTGCGGGTCTGCACGTCGGCGCCCTTGTCGCGCGCCATCATGGCGTTGAGCACCACCAGCCGGGCGTCGTCGACCCAGGCGTCCGAATACTCGAACCCCTTGCTGATACCGGCGGTGAGGCCATCCTGCGGCAGGAAGCGCACGCCGCAGCTGCCCTTGAGCTTGTCGCGCTTGGCCAGGTTGTCATAGAGGAACAGGCCGGCGCGGATCATCCAGGCCGGGCGCAGGTGCGGGCGATGGGGCAGCCGAAAACGCATGGGACGGGCGATGTGGGGGGCCATGCCGAGCAGCACCTCCCGCTCCGCCAGCGCCTCTTTTACCAGCCGGAATTCGTAGTGTTCGAGGTAGCGCAGGCCGCCGTGGATCAGCTTGCTGGAGTTGGAAGAGGTGGCAGAGGCGAGATCGCGCGCCTCGAAC
Organism: Aeromonas sp. QDB54; assembly: GCF_027707385.1. Taxonomy (NCBI): domain Bacteria; kingdom Pseudomonadati; phylum Pseudomonadota; class Gammaproteobacteria; order Aeromonadales; family Aeromonadaceae; genus Aeromonas; species Aeromonas sp. QDB54. The sequence goes on from NZ_JAPCIT010000004.1 coordinate 60,901, forward strand.
AGGGCAACCTTCAGACCCCGCCCAGCTGCATCAGCCGCAATGCCTACCCCGTTGATGCCGCCGCCGACGACGACCAGATCATAATGTTCGCTCATGTTCACCTACTTTCTTATTTTGACCTTGCGAAACCGTCGCAATGTTTGATTTCGCTCATATTAGAGCATGAAAAAATGATAAACGAACATTTTATGGAGAAAATGTGATCGCGATTGTTTTGGCAATGCTAAAAATGCTGCCGGTCGGTGATAAAGCGGCGCAGCCTGGGGAAAACGGGGGCAAGGCTGTGAGCGAGATCGCGCTTTTTGGGACATCAGCACGGCATTGGCGGTGGAATGAGGGCGGGCAGAAATGCGGGGAGGCTGAAAACGAAGCGGCCGCCCGATGGCGGCCTGGTGCTGGAACGGGTTAACGGCGACTCAGCAGATGTGGCACTCGATCTGGTGCTGGGACATCAGCCGCATCAGCTTCTCCGGCGGCTCCTGATCGGTGAACAGGGCGTGGATCTGGCTGAGGTTGCCGAGGTTGACCATGGCGTTGCGGCCAAACTTGGTGTGGTCGGCGGCCAGGAACACCTGGCGGGAGTGGGCGATGATGGCCTGGGCAATCTTCACCTCGTGATAGTCGAAGTCGAGCAATGAGCCGTCGCTGTCGATGCCCGAGATGCCGATGACACCGTAGTCCATGCGAAACTGGCCGATGAAGTCGCGGGTCGCCTCGCCCACGATGCCGCCGTCCCGGTTGCGAATTTCGCCGCCGGCGATGATGACGGTGAAGTCATCCTTAGCGGTGAGGATGCTGGCCACGTTGAGGTTGTTGGTGACGATGCGCAGCTCGCGGTGATCGAGCAAGGCGCGGGCGATGGCTTCGGTGGTGGTGCCGATGTCGATGAACAGCGACGAGCCGTCGGGAATATTGGCGGCCACCTCACGGGCGATACGCTCTTTCTCCTTGAGCTGCATCACCTTGCGGGCGCTGTAGGCGGTGTTGACGGTACTCGAATGCAGGGAGGCCCCGCCATGGTGGCGCCGGATCTTGTTCTGCTCGGCGAGATCGTTGAGATCCCGGCGAATGGTCTGGGGGCTGACGTCAAAGTGGGTCACCAGATCCTCGGTCGAGACAAAGCCCTGCCGCGTCAGGACGTCCAGGATCTCCAGATGTCGTTGGGTTTGCTTCACGCTTGAACTCCGATGATGAGACGAAAAAAGGCCCCGGCAGATGCGGGGCCTTGGGGAGTTTACCTGATCCCTTTTCCAATCGATAAGGGCAGGATCACGTTTTATGCCTTATGGGCAGCCGCTTTGGCGGCAATCGACAGGTTCTCGTGCTTGAGGGTCATCGCCAGCAGGATGATGGAGAGCACGCAGGAAGCGGTCAGCACCATGAAGCCGCCATCCCAGCCGAAGTGGTCAACGGTGTAGCCCAGCATGGCGTTGGCCGCGACCGCGCCACCCAGATAACCGAACAGACCGGTGAAGCCTGCCGCAGTACCGGCGGCCTTCTTCGGCGCCAGCTCCAGGGCATAGAGGCCGATCAGCATGACGGGGCCGTAGATGAGGAAGCCGATGGCCACCAGCGCCATCATGTCAACGGTCGGGTTGCCGGCCGGGTTGAACCAGTAGACCAGCACGGCCACGGTCACCAGCACCATGAACAGGATGCCGGCCGGCGCACGGCGGCCCTGGAACATCTTGTCAGAGATCCAGCCGCACAGCAGGGTGCCCGGAATACCCGCCCACTCGTACAGGAAGTACGCCCAGGAGGAGTTGTCGACGCTGAAGTCCTTGGCCTCTTTCAGGTAGGTCGGCGCCCAGTCCAGCACACCGTAGCGAATGAGATAAACGAAGGCGTTGGCAATGGCGATGTACCACAGCAGCTTGTTGTGCAGCACGTACTTGACGAAGATCTCCTTGGCGGAAAACTCCTGCTCGTGGCTTTCGTTATAGTCCTTCGGATAGTCGTTCTTGTGCTCCTCGATGGGGGGCAAACCGACCGATTGCGGGGTGTCGCGCATCACGAAGAAGGCGATCACCGCGATGGCGGCGGCGGCAGCAGCCGGCACATAGAAGGCACTGCGCCAGTCGTTGAACCAGCCCATCCCCAGAATGAACAGCGGACCTATCATGCCGCCACCCACGTTGTGGGCCACGTTCCAGACCGCAACCACTTCGCCGCGCTCTTTCTGTGACCACCAGTGCACCATGGTGCGACCGCAGGGCGGCCAGCCCATGCCCTGTGCCCAACCGTTCAGGAACAACAGCACGAACATGATGGCGATGCTGGAGGTGGCCCAGTGCATGGTCCCCATCATGAACATGATGCCGGCCGACAGCAGCAGACCGGCGGAGAGGAAGTAGCGGGCGTTGGAGCGGTCCGACACGTTCCCCATCAGGAACTTGGAGAGACCGTAGGCGATGGAGACGCCAGACAGCGCCAGACCCAGATCGCCGCGGGAAAAGCCCTGTTCGATCAGATAGGGCATCGCCAGACTGAAGTTTTTCCGTACCAGGTAGTAACCGGCATAACCGAAGAAGATCCCGAAAAACACCTGCCAACGCATGCGTTTGTAGAAGGGGTCGACCTTGTCGGCCGGGAGCCTGTCTATGTGTGGTGCAGGCCTGAAGAGACTAAGCATGTTCTGCTTCCTTATTGTTGTTGTGGGCGGTTGAGGGTGCCCTGTCCATGCTGACCAATCAGATGAGTCCTGATTCGAAAGCGAGCCTATTGTGCTCATATGTGAACATTTAATCTGTGATGGAGGCTGAAATATTGCAGTTTTATTACAAAAGAAAGTGTCAAATGAGCAATCACTCATCAGCCGCAATCCCTTGTGTAGCAAGGCTTTTGGCTACCCACTAAGTGGTATAACCACTGTATCAACTTGCTTTCCGACACATTTTCTTAGCAATGAGTGGGATCTTGTCCACATTTCCTGCGGGGAGGGAGTGGTGAATGGGCGATTTAGGTTTATTTTCTCTCTCGTCCGAGAACGAGCGCAAACGAGCATAACGTTTGCGTCAGCTCAAAAAACAAGAAGAAACGTTTTCGGACGCAATAATGGGAATGAAAAACAACAAAACGGAACATCAAACCTACTCTGGGTGGATATAAGGAATAACGGTATGAGCATACAAAGACCCAATACCCTGCTTGGCGAATGCATTGCCGAGTTTATCGGAACCGGCCTGCTGATATTTTTCGGCGTCGGCTGCGTGGCCGCACTGGTGCTGGCGGGAGCCAACTTCGGGCAATGGGAAATTTCCATTACCTGGGGTCTGGGCGTCGCCATCGCCATCTATGTCACCGGCGGTATCTCCGGTGCCCACCTCAACCCGGCCGTGACCCTGGCGCTGATGACCTTCTGCGGGTTCGACAAGCGCAAAGTGGTGCCCTACATCATTGCCCAGGTTGCCGGCGCCTTCAGCTTCGCAGCGCTGGTCTACTTCCTCTATGGTAACCTTTTCACCCAGTGGGAAGTGACCCACAACGTGGTGCGCGGCAGCGTCGAGAGCCTCGGCAGCGCCGGCATCTTCTCTACCTACCCCAATGCCCTGCTCTCCAACATGCAGGCCTTCGCGGTCGAGATGGTGATCACCGCCGTGCTGATGCTGGGCATCATGGCACTGGGTGACAACAACAACGGTGCCCCCAAAGGCTTCGCCGCCGCCCTGCTGATCGGTATCCTGATCGCGGTGATTGGCGCCTCCCTTGGCCCGTTAACCGGTTTCGCCATGAACCCGGCCCGTGATTTCGGCCCCAAACTGTTCGCCTTCCTGGCTGGCTGGGGTGACGTGGCCATGACCGGTGGTCGTGACAACCCCTACTTCTGGGTTCCCATCCTCGGCCCCATCGTCGGTGCCCAGATCGGTACTGCCCTTTATGTAAAAGTGTTGGCTCCCTGTGTGCCGGGCAACCGCGTCGCCACCGAAGAAGCCGCCAAGCTGTCTAACAAAGAAGAGGCCGCCGCCTAAGAGCGGCCCTCCCCAACGTGTAAAAACGTGGAAAATAAAAACGTGGAGAACATCATGTCTGCTGAAAAGAAATATGTCGTCGCTCTGGACCAGGGTACTACCTCTTCCCGTGCCATCGTGTTTGACCAGGACGCCAACATAGTCGGTACCTCCCAGCGCGAATTCACCCAGCACTACCCGAAAGCGGGCTGGGTAGAGCACGACCCGATGGAGATCTGGGCGACCCAATCCTCCGTCTTTACCGAAGTGCTGGCCAAGACTGGCCTGCGCAGCGAAGAGATCGCCGCCATCGGCATCACCAACCAGCGTGAAACCACAGTGGTATGGGAAAAAGCCACCGGCAAGCCCATCTACAACGCCATCGTCTGGCAGTGCCGCCGTACCGCGGCCATCTGTGAAGAACTGAAAGCGCGCGGTCTGGAAGAGTACGTGCGTGAAAACACCGGTCTGGTGCTGGACGCCTACTTCTCCGGCACCAAGGTGAAGTGGATCCTCGACAACGTCGAAGGGGCCCGCGAGAAGGCGATGAACGGCGAGCTGCTGTTCGGCACCATCGATACCTGGCTGGTGTGGAAGATGACCAACGGCGAAGTGCACGTCACCGACCCGACCAACGCCTCCCGTACCATGCTCTACAACATCCGCGACCTGAAGTGGGATCAGCGCATGCTGGACGAGCTGGGCATCCCTGCCTCCATGCTGCCGGAGGTGAAGCCCTCCTCCGAAGTGTATGGCTACACCACCCGTGGTGGCGGCTCCCGCATCCCCATCGCCGGTATCGCTGGTGACCAGCAGTCTGCCCTGTTCGGCCAGCTCTGCTTCGAGAAAGGGATGGCCAAGAACACCTATGGCACCGGCTGCTTCATGCTGATGAACACCGGCACCGAGCCGGTTCGCTCCAGCAACGGCCTGCTGACCACGGTCGCCATCGGCCCGAAAGGGGAAGTGAATTATGCCCTCGAGGGTGCGGTATTTATGGGCGGCGCCACCATCCAGTGGCTGCGTGACGAGCTGAAGATCATTCACGATGCCCGCGATACCGACTACTTCGCCTCCAAGGTGGGCGACACCAACGGCGTCTACCTGGTACCGGCCTTCGTCGGCCTGGGTGCCCCCTACTGGGATCCGTATGCTCGTGGCACCATGGTCGGCCTGACCCGCGGCGCCAACCGCAACCACATCATCCGTGCCGCGCTGGAATCCATCGCCTATCAGAGTCGCGATGTGCTGGATGCGATGCAGCAGGACTCCGGCATCAAGCTGGCCGCCCTCAAGGTGGACGGTGGCGCGGTAGCCAACGACTTCCTGATGCAGTTCCAGGCCGACATGATGCACACCCCGGTGGTGCGTCCAACCCGTATCGAGACCACCGCCATGGGCGCTGCCTTCTTGGCCGGCCTTGCCGTCGGCTTCTGGAAGAGCTCGGAAGAGCTGGAAGACAAGTTCAGCGTGGACCGCGAGTTCATCCCGCAGATGGACCGCGACGATCGCGCCAAGCGCTACAACGGCTGGAAGAAGGCGGTGGAACGTTCACGCCGCTGGGCTGAAGAGGAGTGATCGGGCAACCGACATAGCCTTGAGCTGAAAAACATGAGAGGCCGACAGCAATGTCGGCCTCTCTTTTTAGCGCCGCCCTGATGATAACGCCCCCTATCCTCCCTCGGCAGGCACCCCAAGCACGGCGTGCCCTTTCTGGCGGGCAGCCCGGTCAGAGCCGGGCGCTATAGCATCTCGCTGCCGAGCTGCTCTTTGAGGAAATCGAGCCAGACCCGCAGCCGAATATCGCGCTGGGCATCGGAGTAGAACACCGCATTGATGGGGCGCGAGGCACCGCTGTTGCTGCGGGCCAGCACCTCCACCAAGGCGCCGTTCATCCGATCCTGCCCGGTCATGAAATCCGACAGACAGACGATCCCCTGCCCCCGCAGTGCCAGCTGGCGCAGGGTTTCACCGCTGCTGGCGCGCAGGGTCGGGGTGATGGGAAAGCGGTCCCCCTGCTCCTGGCTCAAGAGCGGCCAGTGGTTGAGGTGATCGGGGTGCAAAAAACCGAGCAGCTCGTGCCCGCTCAGCAGATCCGCCGGTTGGCGCGGGGTGCCGCGCTCGTGCAAATAGTCGGGGGACGCCAGCAGCCGCAGCCGCGAGCGGCCCAGCGGCAGCGCCCGCAGGGAAGAATCTGTCAGCTCGCCGATGCGAATGGCCATGTCCACCCGCCGCTCCATCAAGTTGATAAAGCCCTCGGAGCTGTGCAGTTGCAGCTCGATGGCGGGGTAGCGGCGGCGAAACTCGCCGATGATGGGCACCAGCCGGTGCAGGATAAAGGGGGTGGCGGCATCCACCCGCAATACCCCCTCCGGCTGTTCGCGGCGCATCAGCAACAGCCCCTCCGCCTCGCTCATCTCGGTCAGGATCTTCACCGCTCGCTGATAGAACCAGCTCCCCTCCTCGGTCAGGCTGACCCGCCTCGTGGTACGGTTGAGCAGCACTGTCGAGAGCTTCTCTTCCAGTCGCTTGATGCCGCGGCTCACCACCGAGTTGTCCATGCCGAGGTTCTCCGCCGCCTGGCGAAAACTGCCCGCCTCCACCACCGCCACAAACAGGGTCAGTTCATCAGAATGGGTCTTCATTGCTGCAATCCAGACAAGAGTAATGGGTCTTTATAGGCGTATTGTCCTTGAGTTGGCAAGGCCATATCGCGCAGCATTCTGTATTTCCACGGATAAATAACGTGATGACCAGCGCATACCAGGTTCGCCTTTTGCCGGTACAATGCGGCCAAAACGGCATCGTATGGCGCCACATCATCACAAGGACGATCTATGATATTCGACAACAGGCTGGCCGCCGCCCATCGGGAGCTGGCAGAGAAGGGTGTGCAGACGCTCAACTACAACCCGCCGATCATCTGGCTGCTGCGAAAGGCTGGGTTCACCATCAGGCCGCCCCACTACGAACGCTTTCTGGTCAATGTCCTTGCTCTGGGGATCCCCACCGGCGCTATCTGGGGGATGTTGATGTGGTTCTTCGGCTGGCAACATGAGGTAACGCCAGCATTCGCCCTGCGCCAGAGCCTGCTGTTTGGCATAGGGGTCGGTCTGCTGATGGCGACCTGGCTCTGGTTTCGGCGCAAGCAGCTCAAGCTGACCCCTTGGGACGCCTTGCCCCACTCCACGATCCGCACGCAAAAACGCTGGCAACTGAAATAATCACTGACAAGGAGAGCCTCATGACCAGGGCCCATGAAAAACTGAACTATGTGGAGTTTGCAGCCAGAGATCTTGCCGCCACCAAGGCCTTCTTTCAGGCCGCTTTCGGCTGGCAATTTGCCGATTATGGCTCCGATTATTGCGCCTTCGAGGGGGAAGGGCTGGATGGCGGTTTCTATCGCGCCGATCTATGCAGCCAGAGCGCGCAAGGCGGCGCCCTGCTGGTGTTCTACAGCGCCGATATTGAAGCGACCCAGAGCAAGGTAGCCGGCACCGGGGGCACCATAGTTCGCCCCCTGTTCGATTTTCCCGGTGGCCGCCGCTTCCACTTCGTCGAACCCAGCGGCAATGAATTTGCGGTCTGGTCCGAGCCGGCCAATGCCTGATGACAAGGGGGCGCCCCGGCGCTCCCTGCTCCTTTTACCGCCCTGACTTCCTCACCACCACCTCGCCCCGGTCCCTTCATTGCTGCTCTTGTCTCAATAGTGTTTTGCGACTGCTGCCCTGTTTCCCGCGATAGACGGCGGGCATACTGACTCCCGTCTTAACGAGGAGGTTCAGATGTCATCCCCCGTGATTGTGATTGCCCAGCTTGAAGCCAAACCCGAATTCGCCCCCCAGTTCCGCGCAGCCCTCGATCCGCTGATCGCCGCCACCTTGCTGGAGGCTGGCTGCCTGCGCTACCAGCTGCATCAGGATTTGGACAATCCCCACAGCTGGATGCTCTACGAGGTGTGGGAGAGCGATGCCGCCCTCAGCGCCCATCAGGGCCAGCCCCACTTTACCGAATTCGTCGCCAAGGCCGAGCCCTGGTTTGCCGGCAGTACCATTCGCCGCTATCAGCCGCTGGACGCCTGATTTTCCGCGCCGCTGAGCGCCCTTTTGCAACCTATTTGAGGAACAACATGATGAAGATGCCCAACCTGGGTCTTGGAACCTTTCGCCTGACCGGCCAACCCCTGCGTGACTCCCTGCTGCAAGGGCTCGAGCTTGGCTACCGCCATATCGACACCGCCCAGATCTACGCCAACGAGGCCGAAGTGGGCCAGCTGATGAGCGAGAGCGGCGTGTCCCGCCAGGATATCTATCTGACCACCAAGGTGTGGACCAGCGAGTTCGGGCCGGGCAAGCTGATCCCGAGCCTGGAGGTGAGTCTGGAAAAGCTAGGCACCGACTATCTGGATCTGGCGCTGATCCACTGGCCCTCCCCCAAGGATGAGGTGCCGATGGCGGTCTATCTGGAGCAGCTGGTCGAGGCCAAAGCCCAGGGTCTGACCTGCGAGATCGGGGTCTCCAACTTCACCGTGGCCCAGCTTAAAGAAGCCATCGATATTCTGGGGCCGGGCGTCATCGCCCACCAGCAGGTGGAGATCCACCCGCTGCTGCAAAACCGCAAGGTGGTCGAATTCTGCCAGGCCCACGGCATCGCCATCACCGCCTATATGCCGCTCGCCTATGGCAAGGTGCTCACCGAGCCGCTGCTGATGGAGATCGGCAAGCGCCACGGCGTCTCGGCGGCCCAGGTGTCGCTGGCCTGGCTGCTGGCTCAGAATATGGCGGTGATCCCGAGCTCCACCAAGCGGGAAAATCTGGCCGCCAACCTTGCCGCGCTGAAGGTCACGCTCACTGCCGAGGAGATGGCCGCCATCGCTACCCTGGATCGCGGTGAGCGCTGCGCCAACCCGGATTTTGCGCCAGATTGGGACTAATAAGCAGGTTCAACTGGATTGTTCCCTCTCCCCATGGGAGAGGGCTAGGGTGAGGGTATAGCAGGCTACCCTAGGCTAGTTTTGCTGCATATACAGAATGCCCCCTCATCCCCGCCCCTTCTCCCGCCAGAGGAGAAGGGAGGCAATAACGATCCGGGATATTTATCCAACCCCTAGCGGGAGGCGTTGTGCCTCCCGCTTTTTTGTCTCCAACACCGCACCACGGCAGCCCGCGCAGCCCCCCCCAGAGCCTTCTCTCAACCCTTTACTTCTTACCTCTTTCCTCTTTGTCCCGGTTCGCTATGTACTGATTGCTGCCGTACACGTTATCTCCGCACCCACCTCGCACGCTACGACCTGTTCTTGCCGCGTTGCCTCAGCCACTCCTCCTTCCAAGGCACCATTGATGCTAATTTGGCAAAAGTAATTTGATGTCACCGTCATTTTTACCAACAAACGCCCTCGGCATACTGGCGCCATTCTCCCGTCGGGAGTCCCTATCCAAGGAGTTGTTATGCCACTGGCGTTATTTGCCCTTACCCTGAGTGCCTTTGCGATCGGCACCACCGAATTCGTGATCGTGGGGCTCATCCCCACCATCGCCGAACAGCTGAATGTCTCGCTCCCCTCTGCAGGTCTCTTGGTCAGCCTCTATGCCCTTGGCGTGGCCATCGGCGCTCCCGTGCTGACGGCGCTCACCGGCAAGGTGCCGCGCAAGTGGCTGCTGGTGGGGTTGATGGCGCTCTTCACCGCCGGCAACCTGCTGGCCTGGCAGGCCCCCGGTTACGAGAGCCTGATCGTGGCCCGCATCCTGACCGGGCTGGCGCACGGGGTCTTCTTCTCGGTGGGCAGCACCATCGCCACCGGCTTGGTGGCCAAGGAAAAAGCGGCCAGCGCCATCGCCATCATGTTCAGCGGCCTCACCATAGCGCTGGTGACCGGTGTACCGCTCGGTACCTGGATTGGTCAGGTCTTCGGCTGGCGCGAAACCTTTCTGGTAGTGAGCCTGCTGGGGCTGGTCGCCATGGTGGGCAGCCTGCTGCTGATCCCGAGCAACCTGCCCAAGGGGGCGGCCTCGACTATTCGCGAGCAGCTCTCGGTACTGACCAAAAAGCCGCTGCTGCTGGTCTACGCCAAGACGGCGCTCGGTTACGGCGGCGCCTTCACGGCGTTCACCTTCCTCGCCCCCATCCTGCAGCAGGTGAGCGGCTTTAGCGCCGGCGCGGTGAGCCTCATTCTGCTGGTGTACGGGGTATCGGTCGCCGTCGGCAATATCTGGGGTGGCAAGCTGGCCGACAAGATGGGCCCGCTGCCTGCGCTGAAGCTGCTGTTTGCCGGTCTCGCATTGGTGCTGCTGGTGCTCACCTTCACCGCGCCCCATCCGGTGCTGGCGGTACTGACCGTGCTGGTGTGGGGCGCCTTTGCCTTTGGCAACGTGCCGGGTCTGCAGGTACTGGTAGTGAAGCAGGCCGAGCAACACACCCCTAGGGCGGTGGACGTGGCATCGGGCCTCAATATCGCCGCCTTCAACGTCGGCATCGCACTGGGTTCCGTCGTCGGCGGCCTGGTGGTGGAACACCTGGGTCTGATGCACACCCCCTGGATCGGGGCACTGATCGTGCTGCTGGCCTACGGCCTCACCCATGTCAGCGAGCGGCAGGCCGCTCGGATGGCACCAGTCTGCCCCCAGTACTGAAGCCACCAACCTGCGGCAGGTCTTCCTTCTTCACAATAAAAACGAGCGGCTGATGCCGCTCGTCTCTCTTTCACGTTCTGTTCACTCTGTTTTTTGTTATGCAGCTTGCTGCCCAGCGTTGCCGGTCACGGCGCGCTTTAGCCAGTAATCGAGGCTGACATAGCGCCCGCCGCCGTACACCAGCAGCACCAGCAGCATCACGAAGTAGGTAGCAGCAAACTCCATCCCGTTGTTGAGCATCACAGGATCCCCAAGCTCGGTGATGTAGTTGTAACGACCGGGGAAGTTGGCGGCCAGCCACTCGATAAAGCCGTTGAGGCGCAATGTCGCCTCCATGCTGCCGGTAGCGATGGCATCCCAGCCATGCTTCCAGTGCACCATGGCGCTCGCCACGCTCATCAGGAAGATGGTAGGAATGGCCATGATACGGGTAAAGAGGCCAAGGGCGATGCAGATGCAGCCCAGCACCTCGGTGCCCGCTGCCAGAAAGGCGAGCAGGGTCGGGAACGGCAGGTTGAGCCCCCCTTCCGAGGCCGGCGCGCCAAACCAGGCAACGGTACCGGCAAAACCCATCACCTTGGAGTGGGCCCCCACATAGATGACCGGAATGAGGTAGAGGCGAATGGCCAGCAGAGCCAGAAAATCGAGCCGCTTGCACTGGGCGACTGCCCGCTCGTACCACGAAATCAGGGTGTTGTTCATGGGAATTCTCCTTGGTGTTTGCTAAATGAGGGCAAGGGGGTAGCGGGCTGGCGCTCACCCACAGGCAGCGTCAGCAGACCCAGCTGGTGAAAATGGCGCGCCCACTCGGCCAGATCAAAGTCGCTGCGAACCTGTTGCACTTGTTGCTGGAACGCGGCTTGGATGATCCCCTGCTGCGGTTGCAACAGCTGGATCAGTGCCACGTCCCATTCACGCAACCGCTGGGTCACCACCTGATGATCCGGACTGCGAAACAGGCCATAGAAGTGGTTGCTCTGCCTAGTCGGCACCACACCGCTGCGGCTAATGGCAAAGGGGAGCTCAAGCAGCTGCAGGGTGGGATTGAGCCGAAGTGGACTCTTCGCCGTCATATCCTCCCCCGGCACCGCTTGTGGTACCACCCCTTCGTCAATCTCGACACACAGGCAGGCCCACTCATACTCCAGCAGCGCCAGCCACTGCTTTGGCCAGTTGAGGGAGCCCTCGCCGTGGCGATGCTGCACATAGCGGACAAACTCGGTGGCAATATGGTGAAACTCGGGGGCATCGGCGCCGTGGTGGGCGACAAAGCCCTCCACCAGCTGCCATCTGTCCACCGGCTCCCAGTGGCCGTGGGTGAGTGGAAACACGCTCTCCAGCACCGACTCCACATTGGCGCGCACGCTGCGGGCATACTGGCTGGCGATGCCATCCTGCGGCAGCCGCACCCGGCTCGCCAGCCAGGCAGTCTGCTGCTGCATCCGCTGTGGGACCACTTTGGGCGCGGTGATCAGTGATAACCGCCTATCCATACCGCACCTCCCGCACCTGACTGTCGAGCGCCTCGCAACAGGCGCCATGCACCCGCGCCAACTCTGCCTCCAGCTCAGGCAACGGCGGCAGATGGTGATCCCGCTCCAGCAGCAGGGGGCGCAGGCCGTGGGTCTGCACCGTATAACGGGCCAGCGCCACCACCGCCTCGCACACCGGGCGACCATGCGTGTCGAGCAAGGTGCCGTCCGCCTCTTCCAGATGGCCAGCGATATGGAAGTAGCGGATCGCACTGCCCGGCAATCCGGCGATCATCCGCTTGGGGCAGTAGCCGTGATTGCGGCTGTTCACAAAAACGTTGTTGATATCGAGCAGCAGCTCGCAACCGCTGCGCGCCACCAGCTCGGCGAGAAAATCCTCCTCCGGCATCTCGTGCTCATAGCCGTGGTAGTAGGAGATATTCTCCAGCACCAGCGGGCGCGCCAGCGCCTCCTGCACCTGCTCGATCCGCGCTGCCAGATAAGGGATGTTCTCCCACTGGCGCGGCACCGGCAGCAGCTCGTAGAGATAGCCCTGCTGGTCGCGGGAAAAGCTCAGGTGCTCGCTGTAGATGTCGACACCGAACTCGTCCAGAAAGGTGCGGATCTGGCCAAGCAAAGTGCGATTGAGCGGCTGGCAATCGCCGAGCGAGAGGCTGAGGCCGTGGGCCACCAGCGGGTAACGCTCGGCCAGCTGATGCAGCTGCGCCCGCTTGGCGCCGCCGATGGCCATCCAGTTCTCCGGCGCCAGCTCGAGAAAGTCGATGCCGGGGCGGATGGGGCCGGAGCAGAGCGCATCCAGATGCTCCTGACGCAGCCCTATCCCCCGACTGCGGGAGCTTATTGGCCGCATACCCCCTCCGTCATCTTGCTGCCCTTGCGCGAGGTATCGCCATCGATCCCCTGTTCTGCCACGCCGCACTTGCCATCACGGGCACGCACCAGCCGACCCTGCGGATCGCTGTCTAAAGCCTGCTTTTCGAAGCGCTTCTCGGTGCCGCACTTGCCGGCCGCACACTTGCCGCCATGCTGTTCGCTCGGCGCCGCCTTCACCGGCGCCTCGCTCGGGGTGGCCGCCAGCGCCAGCCCGGGGGTCAGGGCGATCAGGCCGGTCATGGCGATGGAGAGAGTCAGTTTGCCGGTGCTCTTGTTGTTGCTTGCATTACTCATGGTTGGACTCCTTGACGGATGAGACGGGGTAGCTGGAGAGATCGCGGGCGGCCACCACCTGGCCGTGGAACTGCTGCTTGACGATGGCCATCGCCTCCTTCTTGTGATGAAGGCCGACCCCCATCCAGTGGTTCAGTACCAGCAGCCTGGGGTTCACCTCAGCGGCAATCCTGGCCACCACAGATGGCTTGGCATGGAGCGAGGCGGAAACCGGGTCGGCCCCTTCGTGGATGGCGAGCGGCATCACCAGGATGTCGGCCCCCTTGGCAAACGGCACAAAGGCCGGGTTGCTGCCGTTCTGATCCGCCGAAATGACGATGGTCCCCTCGGCGCTCTCGATGCGATAGGCCAGACAGGGCACATCTCCGTGGGGGATGCCAAGCGCCGTGATGGTCAAGCCGTCCTGCTGATAGACCTGATGGGGCTGGGGTGTCTGGTAGGGCACATCGTGCAATGTGATGGGGAAGAGGCCATCGCTGCCATCCTTGAAGCCGCTCAGGTAGGCATAGGCGCCCTTGTCCGGGTTGAACAGGGCGTCAAAGTAGCCGCTCATGCTGGGAAAGGCCGAGCCGGCTTGCGGCCCCGCCAAGTCGAGCGGATCGCTGCGCTTGAAGAAGTAGGCCCCCTTGAGCAGAGCCGGCAAATCGGTCACATGGTCGGTGTGAAAGTGGGTGATGCCGATGAAATCGACCTCCTCGAGCTTGGCGCCCGCCTGGCCGAAGCGCAGATAGACGCCGCCACCAGCATCGATCAGGATGCGCGATTTGCCTTTCCACCAGATCACCTCGCTCGAGGAGGCGCGCAGATCGTCGGAGATGGGGCCGCCGCTGCCGAGTACTTGCAGGGTGAATGCCTTGTCCAATGGCGTCAGTTGTACGGGCTCGGCCCAGGCCGGCGCGGTGGCAAGCGCGCAGCCGATGGCCAGCGTGACCGCTTTCAGTGTCTGTTTCATATCGGATTACCTGTCGGTTGGATGACAAGAGAAAGGGGCCGGGGCGAGGCAGCACGTGCCTCCCCCCGGCCGAGGGGGATCAGGAGCGGGACTGAGCGTCGTCCCGTTCATCGGCTGCCCAGCGCGCTTCCAGCCAGAGCAGGTTGCACAGGCCCAGCAGCAGGGCGAAGCCCAGGCCCAAAATCCAGGTGAAGTACCACATAGCGGCTCCCTTGGGGTCAGTAGAGTTGATGGCTATTGCGCTTGATGCCGGCACGATCCAGCTTGCCGCGCACCACCCGGTAGACCCAGCCGGTATAGCCGAGGTTGATGGGCATCAGCACCAGCACGATCCCGAACATGATGGCCAGGGTCTTGAAGCTGGAAGTGCCGTCCCACAGGGTCAGGCTGCTCACCGGATCCAACGACGAGGGCAGCACGAAGGGGAACAGGGCGATGGCCACCGAGCAGAGCATGGCGGCGCAGGCCAGGCCGCTGGCCAGCAGCGCCAGCCGGCCCTTCTCCAGCCAGGCAGCGATGCCGCTGGCCAGCGGTGCCAGGGCGCCAGTGAGCGGCACCAACCACAGCAACGGGTAGTCGAAGTAGTTGCCAAGCCAGCCGCTGGCGTGGGGGATAACCCCCTTCATCAGCGGACTGATGGCGACATTGGGGTCAAAGGGCTGGCCCGCCAGGCCGGTCAGCTGATAACCCGGCAACCCCAAGAGATGCCAGCCGGCCAGCAGATAGCAGAGGGTCACCAGAGGTGCCAGCAGGATGGCGAGGCCACGGGCGCGCAGTGCCGGAGTCCCCTCCACCTTGGCTTGCAGGAAGCCGGCGCCGTGCAGCAGCAGCAGGCTCACCCCCGTCGCCACCACGCTGACAAGCCAGCCCCAGTGGAAGTCGAAGGCCCCGTAATGCAGGCGCAGTGCGCTGTCGAAGCGAAACGGCAGACCCTGCATCACCAGCGCGATGGCGGCAGAGAGCACCAGGGTCGGCACCAGACCACCGGCCACCAGGGCCCGGTCCCACCAGCGGCGCCACACGGGATCGGCGAGCTTGCTGCGATAGTCAAAACCGACCGGACGCAGGAAGAGGCCGAGCAGCAGCACTATCATCGGCACATAGAGCGCCGAGAAGGCGGCGGCGTAGACCAGCGGCCAGGCGGCGAACAAGGCGCCGGCGCCGGCAATGAGCCACACCTGGTTGCCCTCCCACACCGGCCCCACGCTGTTGATCACCAGCCGCCGGTCTTCATCCTCTTTCGATACCACCGGCAGTAGCATGGCGATGCCGAGGTCGAAGCCATCCATCACGATGAAGCCGACCAGCATGAACAGCACCAGCCCCCACCAGATGAGTTTCAGGGTTTCATAATCCATCAGGCGATCCTCGCAAGTTCAGGTTGTTCACCGTTGTAGCGGCCGGTATGCAGAACGGCTGGCCCCTGGTGGATCACGCGGCGCAGCAGGAACAGCTCCACCACCAGCAGGCAGGAGTAAATGAGACAGATGGCGATCAGGCTGAACCAAAGCTGGCCCGGCTGCAGCAAGGAGACCGAGGCCGACACCGGCAGCACGTCGCTGATGGTCCAAGGCTGGCGACCGAACTCGGCCACGAACCAGCCGGCCTCGATAGCAATCCAGGGCAACGGAATGCTCCACAACAGCGCCTTGAGCAGGCGGGGCGAGGCGAGCAGCCGGTTGCGGCACAGCTGGACGAAGCCTGCCACGAACAGCCCGAGCATCACGACGCCCAACCCGACCATGATCCGGAAGCCCCAGAACAGCGGCGCGACCTGCGGCACCGAATCTTCCACCGCCCTGGCGATCTCGGCCTCACCGGCCTTGGCGATGTTGCTGGCATAGGGGGTGAGCAGCAGCCCGTAGCCGAGATCCTGACCGTGCCGATCGAACAGCGCGCGATTCTCGGCCGAGTCGTTGCCGGCGCGGATCTGCTCGAGCGCCCCGGCGGCCACCATGCCGCTGCGAATGCGGGTCTCGTGCTGCACCTTGAGATCCTTGATGCCGGTCACCGCCTCATCGAGGGAGCGGGTGGCTATGATGCCCATCAGATAGGGGATCTTGACCGCGGCATGGGTGGTCTCGGCGCCCTGATCCGGGAAGCCGAACAGGGTGAATGACGCAGGTGCAGGCTCTGTCTCCCACTCCGCCTCGATGGCGGCGAGCTTGACCTTCTGCACCTCACCGGTGCGATAACCGGACTCGTCTCCCAGCACGATCACCGAAAGGATGGCGGCAAGGCCGAAACCGGAGGCGATGGCGAAGGAGCGCAGGGCAAAGCGCACCTCCATTCGGCGCAGCAGATACCAGCTGCTCACCCCCATCACGAACAGGGACGCCGCCACATAACCCGCCGCCACCGTATGCACGAACTTGACCTGGGCCACCGGGTTGAAGATCACCGCGGCTATGTCCACCAGCTCCATGCGCTGGGTCACCAGATTGAACTCGGCCCCCACAGGATTCTGCATCCAGCCGTTGCCGATGAGGATCCAGAGTGCGGAGAGGTTGGAGCCGAGCGCCACCAGCATGGTCACCAGCAGGTGTTGACCACGGGAGAGCTTGTCCCAGCCGAAGAAGAACAGACCCACCAGAGTCGACTCGAGGAAGAAGGCCATCAGCCCCTCCACCGCCAGCGGGGTGCCGAAGATGTCCCCCACATACTGGGAGTAGTAGGCCCAGTTGGTGCCGAACTGGAACTCCAGGGTGATGCCTGTGGTCACCCCCATCACGAAGTTGATGCCAAACAGCTTGCCCCAGAAACGGGTGATGTCCTGATAGATCACCTTGCCGGTCATCACATAGGCCGACTCGGCGATCACCAGGATCCAGGACAGCCCCAGCGTGAGGGGCACAAACAGGAAGTGGAACATGGCCGTGGCGCCAAATTGCAGGCGCGACAGGCTGACCACGTCATCCGGATTGATCATGCGTCACTCTCTTTTGTTGTATTTACCTTGCACGTTTTGTGCGTGACAAGTACACCACAGAGCATGACACCTATAACAGATGCAGTTATATTGAATTACACCTATAACAGTTGTCCTATCGCATGTCACTTTACCGTCAGTTGGCCGACCGCCTGCAACAGCAGATTGAAGCCGGGGTATGGCAACCCGGCGAGCGCATCCCCTCCATCCGCCAGAGCTGCAAGACACATGGCCTCAGCCCCATGACTGTGTTGCAGGCTTATCAGTTGCTGGAGAGCCAGGGGCGGATCCTCGCCCGTCCCCAGTCCGGCTACTACGTCAAGGCCGCCCCCTCCCGCCCGGCCGTCAGCCTGCCCCAACAGGCCCACTACAGCGGCTCGGTGGACATCAACGATCTGGTGTTCGAGGTGTTGCAGGCGAGCAAGTCGCGGGAACTGGTGCCGCTCGGCATGTCGGTGGCCGACCCCACCCTGTTCCCTCATCCCCAGCTCGGGCGGGCGCTGGCCGGCTGCATGCGCCGGCTCGACCCCTTCAGCACGGTGGCAGATCTGCCCCCCGGCAACGAGGCGCTGCGCCGGGCCATCGCCCAGCGCTACGCCGGCGAGGGGCTGGCGGTCGACCCCCAGCAGATCATCATCACCACCGGCGCCATGGAGGCGCTCTCCCTCAGCCTGCAGGTGCTGACCGAGCCCGGCGACTGGGTGGTGGTGGAGTCCCCCACCTTCTACGGCGCCCTGCAGGCCATCGAGCGACTCAAGCTCAATGCGGTGGAGATCCCGGTGATCCCGGGGGTGGGCATCGATCTCGCCCTGCTGGAGGAGGCGCTGGCCCAGCGCCCCATCAAGGCGTGCTGGTTGATGGGCAATGTCCAGCATCCGCTCGGTCACACCATGCCGGATGGCCACAAGCAGGCGCTGATGACGCTGCTCAACCGGCGCGGGGTGGCACTGGTGGAGGACGACGTCTATGCCGAGGTCTACTTCGGCCGCGAGCGGCCAAGGCCCATCAAGTATTGGGATGCCAGTGGCGACAGCCTGCTGTGCAGCTCCTTTTCCAAGTGCCTGGCGCCCGGCTTTCGGGTTGGCTGGGTGGTGGCCGGCCGCCACGCCGAGCGGGTGCAGCGACTGCAGCTGATGTCGACCCTCTCCACCAATGTGCCAAGCCAGCTGGCGCTGGCCGACATGCTGCTCAACGGCGGCGTCGATGCCCACTTTCGCCGGCTGCGCCACACCCTGGCCCAGCGCCAGCAGCAGATGCGGGCGGCCCTGCTGCGCCTGCTGCCGGGGGAAGTGAGCATCTCCTCCCCCGATGGCGGCTACTTTCTCTGGCTCGAATTTGACCCGCGCCTCGACAGCCGCGCCCTGCACGCCCAGGCGCTGGCCAGCGGTTTCTCACTGGCCCCCGGCGCCCTCTTCTCCAGCAAGGGGCTGCACAACCACTGTCTGCGCCTCAACAGCTCCCATCCCTGGAGCGAGCAGCTGGAGGCGGCCCTCACCCGGTTGGCCGAGCTCATTCACCAACAGCTGGACTCAGCTCCCGCCAAAGACCAAAAGGCCCCATGACGGGGCCTGTTCCTTGCGAAATTATCTGATTGAAACGGGCTTATCTGGCCATAGTCTGTGACAACATCTTGAACCCCAACGCCTCGTAGAGTGCCTTGGCCCGTTCGTTGAACGACATCACCTCCAGCCGGATCTGGTGGGCACCGTGCGCCTTGCCCCACTCGTCGCAATGGGCGATCAGCGCCTTGCCGATGCCTTGGGAGCGGCGCCCCTCATCGACCACCACGGTGCCGATGCGGCAGATGGGCTCTTTGCTGAGAAACGGGATGGTCTCGTTGATATCGATGCGGGCGGTCAAAAAGCCCACCACGGCCCCCTCCTGCTCGGCAACACAAAACAACCGCCCTTCGGCAGCGATGGCCGCCAGCAAGAAAGTCCGCTCCTCGGGGGATGGAGGGCAAAAGACCTGCGGGGCCTGCTCGAAGTGGATCTCTCCTATCTGCCGGTTCAGCTCGAGGATGGCGTCGATGTCCTGCTCTTGTGCCTTGCGTATTTCCAATGAATGCTCCTTGCCTCTGTGTCCTGGCGATGATGTGCCTGAGCGATGAGACGGTCTCATCTGCTCCCTTTTGGCCGAAGAGCCATCATAGTGGCTGCCCGCGCTAATAAGAAGTGCAGTGACTAGTGACCAGACACAACAAGGCCCCGTAACGGGGCCTCATCGACAATCCTTGTCCCTGGTGGGGTTCAGGCCGGCTGCGCCAACTGGGCCACCTGCCGCTCTATGCTGCCTTTGAGGTTGTCATCAAGCTTGAGGGCGCGCGCCAGCTCGTCCAGATAACCGTGCTCCATAAAGTGATCTACCTCGATGGCGAGCAGGGAGGCGAGGTAGACCTCGGTCGCCAGCTCCATGTCGGTCACTTCCCGCGCCAGGGCGTGGGGGTCGAGCGGGCGGGCCAGCTCGGCATCAATCCAGCGGGCCGCATCGCTCTGCCCCTGCTCGGTCAGGTACTGCTGGATCTTCTGGCGCTCGTCGCCGTCGATATGACCGTCGGCCCGGGCTGCCGCCACCATGGCGCGCACCAGAAGGGCTGCTCTGGCATCCAGCGCGTTGCCTTGCAGGGTATCGAGCGGCTGGGTCGGCTGGGCCGGGCTTGACTGCTGGGCCTGCCAATCCTGATAGAGCTTGTAGGCCAGCCCGCCGAGCGCCGCCGCGCCCCCCACCGCCGCCACCTTGCCGCCATATTTGCGCATCTTCTTGTTGCCAAGCAGCAGGGCCATGGCGCCGGCCGCGAGGCCCCCTTGCGCCATCCCCTTCATCTGCGCCTTGCGGCTGTCGCCGCCTTCGTTGAGCCAGCCTTTGCCAGCGCCCAACAACTGATCAAGCATCTGTTTCATCATGACTCCTCGCAATTGACTCTCCCATGCTTGCGCCGGGCCGATGAACCAAGAGTGAATGAGGCCCCATTATCGCAGCACAGCCTGTGCATCCCGTCGCCATTCGCGGTATACCTGAAACAGGTCAACAAGGAGCAACCGGATGCGCACCCTCACCCCATGGATCCCCCTCGGCCTGGCCCTGCTGTGCGGCCCCGCCCATGCCGCCAGCGAGCTCGATCGCCCCGCCCAGCAAGCCAAGCTGGATGCCGCCTGCCAGCAGGCCCAGCAGCAGCTGGTCGAGCAGGGCAAGCAACAGCGGATCGACGCCTGCATCAAGGCGGGCGGCAAGGCCGCCAAATGCCAGCAGGAGTTCGCCAGTTTTGGTCAGCGCGAGGGCAACAAGCGGCCCGACCTCAACAACCTGGCACCCTGCCAGCAGGCTGACGCCTATCGCAAGAGCTACCGACAATGACCCTCAATCAAGGAGCACCCATGACCCCACCCCGCGAGCTGACCCTGCAGTTTCTGGCCGAGCCCGCCGACGTCAACTTCGGTGGCAAGGTACACGGCGGCATGGTGATGAAGTGGATCGATCAGGCGGGCTACGCCTGCGCCGCCGGCTGGTGCGGCGGCTACGCGGTGACCGTCTACGTGGGGGGGATCCGCTTTTTGCGCCCCATCCAGATAGGCCAGCTGGTGGAGGTGCACGCCCAGGTGATCCACACAGGCACCACCAGCATGCACCTGGCGGTGGATGTCTACAGCCGCCATCCGGCCAGCCGGGAGCGCCACAAGACCACCCACTGCATCATCATCTTCGTGGCCATGGACGAGAGCGGCAAACCGACTCCGGTGCCCCAGTGGCAACCGCAAAACGAGAGCGATCGGCAGTTGCAGCAGTACGCCCTCAAATTGATGGCCCTGCGCGAGCAGATCGAGCAGGAGATGCGCCAGCACCTCTAGCCGGGTCGCCCGCAACACCAGACAGGTCCCCATCCGGGAGCGGCCCTGTATAATGGCGTTTTCCCCGTTACGGAGTCTGTCATGTCATTGGAAACTGCCCCGCCCGAGGTCCAGCTCGCGGTGGATCTCATCGAACTGCTGGAGACCAACCGGATTGAACCGGCCCTCGCCCTGGCGGCGCTGGCCATCGTCTCCGCGGACTATCAGCGCAAGCTCAACGAAGGCAAGGAGTGCTGAGCAAGGTTGCCTTGCCACCCATCGCGTACAGGAGGAGGTGTCATGACTGATCCCATCCGTTTTGAAACCGGCCGCCCCATGCTGCTTGGCGGCCTGCGTCGTCACCATGCCTTCGCCCACGCCGACTTCGGCGGCCAATGGCGCGATTTCAGCGCCCTGGGTCCGCTGCCGGGCCAGCTGGGCGAGCATGCCTATGGCGTCATCTGCGGCGTGACCGCGACCGAGTGCGAATACATGTGTGCGGTGGAGGTCGCCGCGCTGGAGGTGCTGCCCAGGACGCTGGGGCGGATGCGCATCGAGCCCCAGACCTATGCCGTCTTCCTGCATCAGGGGCATGTCTCGGCCATGCCGCACACCTGGCAGCAGGCGCTGGACTAGCTGGCGCAGTCCGCTTACCAGTCGGCCCACAAACCCGACTTCGAGCGCTATGGCGCCGCCTTTGACCCGGACACCGGCAGCGGCGAGGTCGAACTCTGGCTAGCCGTGCTGCCGCGCCAGGTCATCGCCTGAGCATCCCGCGCTCTCTGCCCTGATAAACCGGCAAGGTTTAACCCAGACGAGGGGCTGACTCGGCGCTCGGGCAGTGCAAGGATATGGCTC
This sequence comes from Aeromonas sp. QDB54, assembly GCF_027707385.1. Lineage (NCBI taxonomy): Bacteria > Pseudomonadati > Pseudomonadota > Gammaproteobacteria > Aeromonadales > Aeromonadaceae > Aeromonas > Aeromonas sp. QDB54. The sequence continues at coordinate 82,700 of NZ_JAPCIT010000004.1, forward strand.
CCTTACTGCCCGAGAATTGTTATGGATAACCAGGAATGTCTCGACCAGGCCGGTCTCTGGAGCCGCTCCGCCCGCATCATGACGCTGGCCTGCCTCATCGTCTTCATGGCCCAGATGGCCACCACCGTTTACCTTCCCTCCCTGCCCGTGGTGATGACGGATCTCGCCATGACTAGGCAAGGGGCCGAGCTCTCCATCTCGCTGTTCGTCATCGGCGCCGCCCTGCCGGTGCTGTTCTGGGGCGCCGCCGCCGATCGCTACGGCCGCCGGCTGCCCCTCGCCCTGTCACTCTTGCTGTTCGTCGGCCTCAGCCTGCTGCTGGCCACCACCAGCCAGGGGCCGCTGCTCTTGATCCTGCGCACCCTGCAAGGGGTGGCGGCCGGCGGGGCGGCCATCATCGCCCGCATCCTGGTGCGGGATCACTGGCACGGCGATGAGCTGGCGCGCCGCCTCTCGGTGCTCTCCATCGCCTTTATCACCGCCCTCGGCGGCGGTCAGTGGATAGGCGGCCTCATCAGCCGTTATGCCCATTGGCAGCTGGGATTCGTGCTGATGGCCGGGGTTGGCGTGCTGGCGCTGCTCTTGATGAGCAGCCTGCCGCTGCAGGGGCCCAATCCGGCGGCGACGGGCGGCGGCATGTGGGCCCGTTACGCCAGCCTGCTGCGCCGCCCCGGCTTTTTCTGGCCGGCCTGCGCCGGCGGCATCGGCTTTGCCATCACGGTGACCCTGCAGGAGGTGAGCCCCTTCGTGCTGCAGCAGGGGTTTGCCCTCGAGGTCACCACCTTCGGCAGCCTGGGGTTGCTGATCGGTATCGCCTACTTCGCCGGTGCCATGACGGTCAACCGGCGGGTCGCCCGGGTGGGAGGTCGCCAGCTGATGCGCCAGGGGGCCGCGATCATACTGCTGGCGGCCGGCGGCATACTGCTGCTCTGGGCACTGGGCGCCCTGCAGGGCAGCGGCGGATTGGTGGCCATGATGACCTGCTACTGCCTCATCATCTTCGGGCAGGCGGTGCTCTTTCCCAACAGCATGGCGCTGGCGGTGAGCGATGGCCGCGAGCACGGCGCCTACGCCATGGCCCTGTGCGGCTTCCTGCAGCAGGGAGTGGCCGGGGTGGCCGCCGCCGGCGCCACCCTGGTGAGCCATCACGGTGCCTGGGCCCCGCTCGTCTTCACCCTGGCGCTCATCACCCTGCTCATCGTGCGCACCAGGGTGCGCTAAACAGGCACCTGCCTGCGTCCCCTCACCGCTCAGCGGGCCCCATCACCCGATCGCACAGGCTGATGAGGGCCTCGCAGAGGCGCGTGAGCGGCTCGCCGCGCTCCGCCCCCAGGTGCAGCGCCAGCTCCACCGGCGCCACCGCCGGCCAGTGGGTCAGCTCCTGCTGATCCGGCTGCAGCAAGCGCCGGGGCAGCAAGCTGACCCCGATCCCGGCGCTCACCGCCCCCTGCAGGCTGGCCAGGCTGGCGCTGACGTAGGCGATGCGCCAGCGCCGCCCCATCCCGTCGAGTGCCTCGGTCACCTGCCGCCGATAGAGCCCTTCGCTCGGGAACACCACCAGTGGCAGGGGATCTCGCTCGCTGGCGGGCCAGGCACGGCTGTCGACCCAGGCCAGCGGCTCGCGCCAGCAGGCGCGCGGCGCCCCCTGTCCCCGCGCCTGTTTGACCAGCGCCAAATCCAGCTCGCCGGCCTCGAAGCGCTGCCAGATCTCGTGGCTGAGGCCGCTGTGCACCTCCAGCCGCACCTGCGGGTAATCGCGGGCAAAGGCTGCCAGCACCGGGGCGATGGCGCCGGCGGCAAAATCCTCCGGAACCCCCAGGCTCAGCTGCAGGCTGGCCTCGGCCACCTGCTCCTCGGCCCGGGCCAGCAGGGCCAGGATGCTGCGGGCCAGCCCCAGCAGCTTCTCCCCCTCTGCCGTGGTCACCACCTGGCGACCGGAGCGGTCCAGCAGCGGGCAACCGAGCTGCTGCTCGAGCCGCCGCATCTGCTGGCTGATGGTGGATTGGGTGAGGTGCACCCGTTCACCGGCGCGGGTAAAACTGCCGCTGTCGACGATGGCGACAAAGCTGCGCAGCAAGAGAGGATCCAGCATGGCGACTCCATTTACAAAACCACTGGATGTCATTCTATCATTTAATTTCCACATGACTGATTCCCCCGTTAGGCTGGTCTCCTCCCATCCCCTTGCCTCGAGGATCCGTCATGCCCCACTCCCTTGCCGAACCCGCCGGCTCACGCCTGATCGCGTCGCTGACCGCCAATCCCAGCCATCAGGAGTGGCTGGAGCAGGCGCTGCAACTGGCCCTTCATAACCGCCAGCAAGGAGGCCGCCCCTTTGCCGCCCTGCTGGTGCGAGACAACCAGCTGGTGACCCGCGCCGTCAACGGCATGCACCAGGATGGCGACCCCACCCGCCACGCCGAGCTGGAAGCCCTGCGCCAGGCCAGCCAGGTCGGGCCGCTGGCGGGCGCCATCGTCTACGCCAGCGGTCACCCCTGCCCCATGTGCCTGAGCGCCCTGGTGATGAACGGCATTGCCGCCGTCTATTACGCCTTCGATAACGAGGATGCGGCCCCGTTCGGCTTTGACAGCACGGCCGCTTACCACAAGCTGGGCCTGCCCCTCGCGCCAGCCCCCCTGCCGCTTATCAAGCTGCCGAGCCCGCTGGCCGCCGCCGAGCTCTATGGTGCACCAGACCATGACTGAGGCCCGCATCGATGCGCGCCAGCAGCAGGCCCTGCTGGTGCTGGTGATCCTGATCGGGCTCAACCTGCGGCCGTTTCTCACCGCCATCGGCCCCCTCAGCCGCGACATTGCCGAGGCGCTCGGTCTTGGCATGGATACCCTGGCCTGGCTGACCCTGCTGCCGCTCTGGCTCATCGGCGGCGGCGTGCTGCTCACCCCGGCCCTGCGCAGTCGCACCGGGCCGCGCCAGTTGCTGGGGGCTGCCCTGCTGCTGCTGGGAATGGGCAGCGCCATGCGCTTCGAGGCAGCCAGCGGCGCCCTGCTCATCGCCAGCGCCGCCCTCTGCGGGCTGGGTTCGGCCCTGGTGCAAGGGGTGCTGCCCGGCCTCATCAAGCAGGCCTTTGCCCAGAAGGTGCCGCTGGTGATGGGCATCTTCTCGGCCTGCATGATGGGGGGCGGGGCGCTGGGTGCCAGCCTCACCCCGCAGCTCGCCGCCCGGCTCGACTGGTCCCAGGCGCTGGCGCTGTGGAGCCTGCCGGTGCTGCTGGCCATGGGCTGGCTCGGCTGGCGAGTACGGCTGCCCGCAACGCCGGTGGCAGTATCCGGCGGCGGCGAGCAGCGCCTCATCAGCCTGCCCCGCAGCTGGCTGCTGATAAGCTGCTTTGGCATCATCAACAGCGGTTACGGCATCGTCGTGGCCTGGCTGGCGCCGGCCTACATGGCGCAGGGCTGGAGCCCCCAGCAGGGGGGCGAGCTGGTGGCCTGGCTGGCGCTGGCCCAGACCGTGAGCGGCCTCGGCCTGCCGCTGCTGGCCGCCCGCCGGCTCGACCGGCGGCCCTGGATGGGATTGGCCATCGCCATGCAACTGGCCGGCTTTGGCGGCCTCTGGCTGGCGCCAACTGCCGCCCCCATCCTCTGGTGCATGCTGTGCGGCGCCGGGCTTGGCGGCAGCTTCTCCCTCATCATGGTCATAGCGCTCGATCACCTGCCCGACCCGCGCCGCGCCGGCACCCTCAGCGCCCTGATGCAGGGATTCGGCTTCATGCTGGCAGCCACCGGCCCCTGGGTGGCGGCCCGCCTGCATCACCTGAGCGGTGACTTCGCCGCCGCCTGGCAGTGGCAGCTGGCCGGCCTGGTGCTGATGAGCCTGCTGGTCTTGCGCCTCGACCCGCGTTACTACCCGAGGGCGATGCGACAATCCAGCAACGAAACCACGGCTCCGTTGACACGGGACAACCCTTCCGCCTAGCTCAGTCGCCAAAACAAAAACACCGGCCTGTGGCCGGTGTTTTTTACTGTCAACGCAGGGAGTGAGAGGGGGGCTTAGCGCCCCTTCTTCTGCCGCCCACCCTGACCGGCGCGCGGTTTGCCGGCCGCCGGTTTGGTCCCCTTGTTAGGGGCGCCTTTGCCTGCGCTACCTTTGGCCGCGCCGCCTTTACCGGCAGCCCCCTTACCGGCCGGGCTCTTGCTTTCAAATGCCGACGGCCCCGGCACGTTGGGACGCCCGCCAATCTCGTGGTCATCATCCCGGCGCGGTTTTTTGCCCGGTGCCGGCTTGCCGGCTTGCGCGGCGGATGCCTTGGGTTTACCACCCTGCCCGGCGGCAGCTTGCCCGCCTTTGGCCGGTTTCACCTCGGAGGAGGAGTCTTCAATCAGCTTGAACAGCTCGATCAGCTCGTCGTCGGTGAGATCGCGCCACTCGCCCACCGGCAACCCCTTGAGGCTGACGTTCATGATGCGGATACGCTCGAGCTTGGTCACCTCGAAGCCGAAGTGCTCGCACATGCGGCGGATCTGGCGGTTCAGCCCCTGCACCAGGGTGATGCGAAACACGAACGGCGCCTCTTTCTTCACCTTGCACTTCTTGGTGACGGCCCCCAGGATCGGCACCCCGGCGCCCATGCCCCGGATAAACTCGTCGGTGACCGGCTTGTCGACGGTCACCAGATACTCTTTCTCGTGATCGTTGCCCGCCCGCAGGATCTTGTTGACCAGATCGCCGTGGTTGGTCAGGAAGATGAGCCCCTGGGAGTCCTTGTCGAGCCGGCCGATGGGGAAGATGCGGGTACTGTGGTTGACGAAGTCGACGATGTTGTCCTTCTCGCCCGCCTCGGTGGTGGAGACGATGCCCACCGGCTTGTTCAGGGCGATGAAGACCAGGCTGTCCGCCTCGCGCGGCTCGATCACCTGGCCGTTGACCTTGACCAGATCCCCGGCAAACACCTGATCCCCCACCCCGGCCCGCTTGCCGTTGATGAAGACGTTGCCCTGCTCGATAAAGCGGTCGGCCTCGCGACGCGAGCAGATGCCGCTCTCGCTGATGTATTTGTTCAGGCGCATGGATTCATCAGCCAGCATGGATCACCTGCCACTGGCCTGCGGCCTGGATCCGGGTCATCAGGGCGGCACACTGCCGGTTCACTAACTCAAAATTGTGCATATCATTCCATCTTCAAAAAAGGCCGTTACCGACCTGTCCGGCAAAAAGCGCCGACACATTAACATATTGCCCCCTGACACACGCCGGATAGTTGCACTCGGCCCGCCCCCTTCTTGCAAAATGCGCCCCCTGTCACGCGGCCAGCCCCCGGTATTGCATCGTCATGCGCGGCCATTCGATTGCCGCCGGCACCGCCGAAGTCAGCATGGTAATGGCCACTTCCGCCGTTGTGCGGGGTTCTCTCGCTACGCTATAAAGATGCATGAAATATGCAATAAACAATAACCCAAGCCAAATGACAGCAACATTTTCTTGCTATTTATTAATCAAAAATGCATAAAAAGATTTTGATTCGCGCGAATTATCTGCCCCTTCCGGCGCTCTTTTCTGCTGTTTTCGGCGATTCGCACAACAATTTTCGCCCAATCGCGAAAAACACCAAATATTCACCTGCATCCAGGCCTGACAAAAACCATAAATTTGGCTGCAGGGTGTGCACTTTTCTCTGGCAAGAGGCCACTTTTACCCTTCACTACAGGAGTTACAGATGAGTCATTCCCTCTCCCAGGCGGATTTTCTGGCCCAGGTCGCCAGCCGCAATCCCCATCAACCGGAGTTCATTCAGGCCGTGAGCGAGGTGATCGCCTCCATCTGGCCCTATGTGGTACGCCACCCCCGCTACCTGCAGCACGGCCTGCTGGAGCGGCTGGTGGAGCCGGAGCGGCTGATCCAGTTTCGGGTGAGCTGGGTGGATGATCGAGGGCAGGTGCAGGTGAACCGGGGCTACCGGGTGCAGCACAGCTCCGCCATCGGCCCCTTCAAGGGGGGGATGCGCTTTCACCCCTCGGTGGATACCTCGGTGCTCAAGTTCCTCGCCTTCGAGCAGACCTTCAAGAATGCCCTCACCACCTTGCCCATGGGCGGCGGCAAGGGGGGCAGCGATTTTGATCCCAAGGGCAAGAGCGAGGGAGAGGTGATGCGCTTTTGCCAGGCGCTGATGCTGGAGCTGCATCGTCACCTCGGTGCCGACACCGACGTGCCGGCCGGTGACATCGGGGTGGGCGGGCGCGAGGTGAGCTACATGGCGGGCATGATGAAGAAGCTCACCAACAGCGCCGAGTGCGTCTTTACCGGCAAGGGGCTCTCCTTTGGCGGCAGCCTGATCCGTCCGGAAGCCACCGGTTACGGCCTGCTCTATTTCGTCGAGGCCATGCTGGCCAACCGGGGGCAATCTCTGGACGGCATGACGGTCTCTGTGTCGGGCTCAGGCAACGTGGCCCAGTACGCCATCGAGAAGGCAATGGCCCTCGGCGCCCGGGTCATCACCGCCTCCGACTCCGGCGGCACCGTCTACGATCCGGCGGGCTTTACCCCCGAGAAACTGGCGCGGCTGATGGCGCTCAAAAACGAGCAGCGCAAACGCATCGCCGATTATGCCCACGAGGAGGGGCTGGAGTTTTTCAGCGGCCGCACTCCCTGGCACCTGCCGACGGACGTTGCCCTCCCCTGCGCCACCCAGAACGAGCTGGATGAGTCGGACGCCACCACCTTGATTGCCAATGGCGTGCAACTGGTGGCCGAGGGGGCCAACATGCCGAGCAGCGCCGCCGCCATTCGCCGCCTGCACGAGGCCAAGGTGCTGTTTGCCCCGGGCAAGGCCGCCAACGCCGGCGGGGTCGCCACCTCGGGCCTCGAGATGAGCCAGAATGCCCAGCGCCTCTGCTGGAGCCGGGAAGAGGTGGACGCCCGCCTCAAGGGGATCATGACCAGCATCCACGCCACCTGTGTGCACTATGGCCAGGATGAGACGGGTCACGTGAACTACGAAAGCGGCGCCAATATCGCCGGCTTCGTCAAGGTGGCCGACGCCATGCTGGCCCAGGGGGTCTGCTGACACTCTCAACAACCGTACAGACGGATCCCCGTACCACAGAGGGCAGCCCCGGGGCTGCCCTCTGTTTACTCGGATGAGTCGCTCACTGTCTGTACTTATCACCTTGTTTCCCTTAGGCTTTAAGCCAGCTTTCGACCCTTAGTACGGCCGTCGTGGACGCGGGGCCGCCTCTCTTTTATCAGTGCCAAGGACTCTCCCATGCTGGCTCGCACCCGCCGCCTCGTTCGCCGCCTTCTTCTCAGCCTGCTGGGCTTGCTGCTGCTCGGCTGGACCCTGGTAGCCTACTTCGCCTGGCAGGCGGCGCCGCTGCAGCCCTGGCACACCCTGGTGCCGCCCGAGCTCAGCGCCGAGCAGCTCGATAACAGCGACTGGCAGGCCTATCTGGCCCACGAGCAGCAGCTGTTCGAGCTGGTGACCAAGGAGGTGATCGCCAGAACGCCGCCGGAGCAGCAGCTCGACAGCAATCGCTACTATCGGGATGCCCCCATCAATCCGGCTCATTTTGCAACCGACTGGAACCGCTCCTATCTGCTGCGCCCGAGCGGCGAGGTGAAAGGGGTGGCGGTGTTCCTGCACGGTTTGACCGACTCCCCCTACAGCCTGCGCCACCTGGCCCAGCGCTACCGCGAGCAGGGCTTCATCGCCCTGGGGCTGCGCATTCCGGGCCACGGCACCGTGCCGGCCGGGCTGGTCGACATCGACTGGGAGACCTGGCTGGCCGCCACCCGGCTGGCGGTGCGCGAAGCCAGAGTACTGGCGCCAAGCCCGCTGCCGCTGCATCTGGTGGGGTTTTCCAACGGCGGCGCGCTGGCGGTAAAATATGCGCTCGATGCGGAAGGTGGCAAGACAGGGGCACTGGCAAGGCCGGATCGGCTGGTGCTCATCTCCCCCATGATAGGGGTGACCCGCTTTGCCCGCTTCGCCGGTCTCAAGGCGGTGCCCGCCCTGCTGCCCGCCTTTGCCAGCGCCGCCTGGCTCGACACCATGCCGGAGTTCAACCCCTTCAAGTACAACTCGTTTCCGGTCAACGGTGCGCGCCAGTCCTACCGGCTGACCCACGCCATCCAGCAGCAGGTGCGTGAGCAGGCTGCCAGCGGCGAGTTGGCGACCTTCCCGCCCACCCTCACCTTCCAGTCGGTGATGGACTACACCGTCAGTACCCGCTCCATCATCGCCGATCTCTATCACTTCCTGCCTGCCAACGGCAGCGAGCTGGTGCTGTTCGACATCAACCGCGGCACCCTGTTCGGCCCGCTGCTGAGCAGCGCCTCCGAGCTGGCGCTGAGCCACCTGCTGCCGCGACCGCCGCTCTCCTACCGGCTGACGGTGGTGGGCAATCAGGCTCCCGCCAGCACCCGCACCCAGGCCAGCAGTCTGCCGGCCGGTGGCGGACCTGAGCAGATCCAGCCCCTCGACATCGACTACCCCAGGGAGATCTACTCCCTCTCCCACGTGGCCCTGCCCTTCCCGATGGATGACCCCCTCTACGGCATGGCGCCACGGCCCGAGCAGCGGGAACAATACGGCATCAACCTGGGGGGGTTGGCCCTGCGCGGTGAGCGCGGGGTGCTGATCGTCAACCCCGGCGCCCTCACCCGCACCTCCTCCAACCCCTTCTTCCCCTATCTGCAGCAGAAGGTGATAGAGACGCTGACCGCGCCAGCCCAACCGCCGGCAGGCAAGCAGCCAACCCCGGTCTGGGACAGCGAAGACGAGGCCGCCTATCAGGCGGAGCGGGAACAGTTTTTACAGGATGCGCAGGAGAGCGAGGCTCCCTTCTAGAGCCCTGGCCAGGACCCGTTGCGGCTGTGTGTCAGGATGGTGCCGGCGCGGAGCCTCTCACCGCTTGCCCCGATCGCCCCGGCAGGGCGGCATGCACCGGCCGTCACCCGATGCCAAGCGCCATCAGGGATAACGGCTGATCTCAATCAGGTTCTGATCCGGATCCAGGCAGTAGACCGACTCGATGGGGCCACAGGCTCCGCTCTTGGTCACCGGCCCCTCCACTATCTCCACCCCGTGGCAATGGAGCTGGGCGATGACCTGATCCAGCGGCCACCGAGTGATAAGGCAGAGATCCCCCGAGCCCACCTGCGCCCGGTTGCGCGGCTCCTGCCCCAGCAGTTGCAGGTTGATCTTCTGGTTGCCAAAGCGCAGGGCCCGGCGGCCCGCCCCGAAGGTGATGGCTTCCATGTTGAGCACTGAGCTGTAAAACGCGACGGCCCGCTCGATATCACTGACCGTCAATACCAGATGGTCGATATGGCTGATCATGTCCCCTCCTGGCTGATGTGTGTCGATAGCGCTGGCCCGACAGACTGGCCTGTGGGCATCCTCATCATACCCAAATGTCCACCTGGCAACTGTGCCGAATGGCGCAAAGATGGCCGAGCAAAGCCGCTAGCTGAGCGAAGGCGGCGTTGGCCTTCACTGTTGGGTACCACACGCCTGATCACGCTGGGCCAGCAGGGTTTCATCATCACTGTCCATCGCGGCCAGAATGGCTTGATTGCAGGCGCGCTCGGCCTGCCGGGCCGCATCCGGTTTGCTCTCGCGAATGTCGGCGATCATGGGGTGGTAGTTAACTGAGGCTGCTGCGAGTGGCTGTCATCCTGGCGCGACAACTGATCGCACAGCTTGCTAAATAGCGCTGCCGCCTTGACGGTGCATTGGCTGAAGCGCCGTGCATCCTGCTCATAACTGCGGCAGACGCTTTTCGGCTGCAACTGCCAAAACTGGAAGGCAAAGGGGATTTGTTCCCCCTCATACTCCACCACCAGCGACTTGAGCTCAGTGCCATAAATATCCGATACCTGCTGCTGTACCAGATTGAGATAAGCCGAGAAAAGATAAGAAACCGGATCCATCACCACCTCCTTGTGGTTGACCTGGGTGAACTGACGTCTGTTACTCCCCTGCGCTAAGTCTCTAATGAAAGGACCCACTCTAGCCTACTGCTTACTATCAGCTAATTGCTTGATGATGCACACATTATTGTGCCAACACAGCTGAAATAAGGTGTCGATTGGATTAAGATGCGCGCCATATCAGGTAACTCGGATGGGGCCATCCCGATCAAATCGGGGCTTGAGGCGACCGAGAAACAGGGCTGAGGAGCCAGTTTTGCGCGGGACATGGACAGAAGAGGAACTAAGGGCAACGGTCAGCGCCTACCTGGAGATGCGCACCATGGAGCAAAATGGCGTCCCCTTCGTCAAAAAGCGCTATTACACCGAACTCGCTAACCAGTTTGGCCGCACCGAGAAGGCATTCGAGTATCGAATGCAGAACATCTCCTATATCTGTGCCCTGCTAGGGCGGACCTGGGTATCAGGTCTCAAGCCGGCTAAAAACGTGGGCCCCCACAATGCCCCCATCATAGAGCGCCTGCTCTGTGAGCTCGATGGCCAACCCTATACCGGCAAGGCCGCCTTTGAACATCAAGTGAGCCGCTACAAGAGCAAGCCAACACTCCCCACGCCCATCGGCATCCAAGAACCACAGCAGCGTTATGGAGCCAACCCTAGCTATGGGCGGGATCCAAAGGTGAAGGCTTGGGTATTGATGACGGCGGCGGGCCACTGCGAAAGCTGCGCCCAACCGGCCCCTTTTCATGCCACCACAGGGGACGCCTTCTTAGAGGTGCATCATCTGCGCACACTCGCCGAAGGGGGTTCGGATACCATTAGCAACACGGTGGCGCTCTGCCCTAATTGCCACCGTGAGCTGCACTATGGCGTCAACCAGGCACAAAAGCGTGAGGCCCTTTACCAGGCGCTGCCCAGGCTGGTGCGAGAATAACGCGCCTGCTTCGCTCATAAAAAAACGGCTCGCCGATGGCGAGCTGTTTTGGGGTCAGCAGGGGATCCGCTCGATGCGGCCACCGCTCAGTTTGAAGAAGGCATCCTGCGGCAGCTCCTGCAGCCAGGTGGTGGTGTAGTCCAGATCCGCATAGGCGCCGCGCAGCATGGCGCCGAACAACCCGTGGGAGACCACGATGGCGCGCTCGGCGATACGCTCATCCTGCAGCCAGCTCAGCGCCCGGCCTTGAATGCTCTGAAAACTCTCCCCCGCGGGGGCTTGCAGATACCAGTCTGGCTGTTCCAGATCGAGCTCGGGGTGGGCCGCCAGCAGCTCGGGCACCCGGCGACTCTCCCACTCCCCCATCCCCAGCTCCACCAGTCGCTCGTCCCAGACGATACGCGCTTGGTCCAAGCCAAGCTGCTGGCATACCCGCTCCGCGGTCTGGCGCGCCCGGCCGAGGGGGCTGGCGTAAAGGGTCCAGTCGGCGGGCTCGGCCAGGAGCTTGGCCAGACGGGCCCCCATGGCGAGGGCCTGGGCTTCCCCCTTGGTGGTCAGTTCGGAGTTGCAGCGCCCCTGCAGCCGCAGTTCGGCGTTGTAACGGGTCTGGCCGTGGCGCAGCAGATAGAGGGTACGGGACATGGTTTCTCCAGCAGGTTCAATGAGATAACAAAAACAGAAGAGGCATGATAACAGATGCACCGGGGCAGCCAAGGCGCAGGCGGGGGGCGTAAACAAACAAAACGGGTCAATGCTGACCCGTTAATGCTGGCTGGAGCGGCGCTCAGCCCTTCTTGATCTCCCGCAGATAGCGGTAGATGGAGTGAACCGAGATGCCGAGCTGACGGGCCGCTATCTGGGCGCTGTCCTTGAGCTCGAAGATGCCGAGCTCGTGCAGCTGGTTCACCATGACCCGGGTCTTCTGGGACGGGGGCACCGCCTCGTTGCCGCGCACCTCGGCACTGACGGTGTCGATGGTGCTGTTGAGGGCCTCGTCGATGTTGCGGGCAAACACCTCCGGGGTGGCGTGACCATCGTGGCCGTGCAGGCACTCCGGCATCATGGTGCGCAGCACGGATTGCAGCGGGGCATCCATGTCGGTGTTGATGCAGAGCAAGCCGATGGCCTGCCCTTCACCATTGCGAATGACGGTGGTGAGCGAGCGCAGCGTCTTGCCGGTGGCGCACTTGGTCATGTAGGGGCTGGAGATATCCTGCCCGCTCTTGAGTTTCATCATCGCCAGGTTGGTGATGGGAGCACCGACGCTGCGCCCCGTGATATGGCCGTTGGCAATCTTGATGATCGACGGATTGCGCGCATCCAGGCTGTGCAGCAGCACCTCGGTGTGCTGACCATACATGGCGGCGATACCGTCCACGATGATCTCCATCGCCTTGAGGATCTCGAAATCGGTCTGACTCAGCTCTTGCAGCTTCACATTGAAACCTTATAAAAGGGCCGCCGACCCGGGCAAGGGCGGCAGCCGACAGGGACACTCAGGCGGACATGATATCAATAATGGTGCTGTCTGTGGCAGACATGCCGTCTTTGACCATCTGACCCACGTTGCGAATGGTCTGCTCCACGTTGCCCGCCACGATCCCCTGCCCCGATACCGCATGGCTGTTGAGCGCCATCAGGAAGCCGCGTACCGCCGCCCCGGAGGAGGTGCTCACCTTCATGGCGCAGGAGGCCTTGGCGCCATCGCACACCATGCCGGCGCTGTCGCTCAGCACGTTCTGGATCGCGTGGCAGGATTGCTCGAAACTGCCGCCCGCCAGGTAGACCATGGCCATGGCCGCCGCCGCGCTGGTGACCGTGTTGCCGCAAAAGGCCGACAACGGCGGATAGTGGGACTTGATGTAGATGGCCCCCAGATGGCTCATGATGAGGGCGCGGGCAAGCTGCTCTTCGCTGGCACCGAAGCGCTCGGCGATGACCACCACCGGGATGGTGGCGGCGATGCCCTGGTTGCCGCTGCCAAAGTTGCTCATGGCCGGCAGGCTGGCGCCCCCCATGCGCGCATCGGAAGCCGCCGCGGTGCGCATCACGATGCGGTTCATCACGTCCTCGCCGATGAGGCCGGCCTGGATGTTCTGCTGCATGGTGCGGCCGATCTCGAGGCCGTAGGGGTTGTTCATCCCCTCGTCGGAGAGTTTGCCGTTGAGCTCGGAGGCCTGCAGGATAAAGCGGATCTGCTCGAACTCCACCTGGGTGGCGAACTCATGAATGGCGGCGATGCTGATGTCGACCCCGTCGCAGATGGCACCGGTGGCGCCGCCCTGGCCCTGCTCGGCCGTGAAGGTCACTTCATCATTGCGGCGCTGCTCGACGATGCGGGTATGGCCGCCGCACAGGGTCACCTCGGCGCTGTGCTCGGTGCCCTCTGCATCAAGGCCCAGCAGCCGGACCCGACAATAGATGAACTCGGGGGCCGAGGTGCGGCTCACCTGCACCTGGCCTGCATCGATCAGCTCCTGCGCCTCTGCGACCTGGGCCGGCGTGATGGCGGCCAGCACCTCCAGCCCGGCCTCGGCGTTACCGCCGATGGCGCCGGCGGCAGCGGCAATGGCCAGCCCAATCTTGCCGGTGCCCGGCACATAGACCCCCATGGAGTTCTTGTATAGGTTGTCCGACACCACCACCTCCAGCCGGACGGGCTTGCAGCCCAGTTGCCGGGCGGCGACGGCGGCGGCATAAGCGGCGGCGATGGGCTCGGTACAGCCCAGCGCCGGTTTGACAACCTGTTGAATAATCTGCAGATACTGCTGCCACGCTTGCTTCATCAGAACACCCTTTCTATCAACATTAACCAGCGATGTGAGCGATCGCTTCCACTTCCACCCTGACACCCATCGGCAGATCCTTCACGGCAAAGCAGCTGCGGGCCGGGCAATCTTTCAGGAAATAGCGTTTATAAACCTCGTTGAACGCGGCAAAATCACTGATCTCGGCGAGATAACAGGTGGTCTTGAGCACGGTATCCAGGTTGCCGCCGGCGGCTTCCAAGACATGCTTGAGGTTCTCCAGCGCCTGACGGCTCTGGGCTTCGATGCCCCCTTCCACCACGCCGCCCTGCTGTTTGCACACCGGCAGCTGGCCGGAGGTAAAGATGAGGTCGCCATAGGCAGTGCCATGGCTGTAGGGACCGATGGCATCGGGTGCGGCATCCGCCACGATGATCTTTTTCATATCGCCACTCCTTAAAATGCAATTATTTTTGCAATCAATAGTCTCGTCTTGTTCAACATTATTTGCTTATTAGGCATTCCATTCAACTAAAACCTGCAAAAACAGCGATAAATTCGGTAGTAGACGCAAATTGAAAGCGTGATCTGTCTCCCTCTTTAGGTAGAAGAGCGATAAAAAGCATTGTTTTGCCGCTTTTTATTCAACTATATTTGCGCCTGATTTTTACCCCTACAAAAACAAGGTATTTTATGGACGCGCACAGTACGACACTCACCCGGCCCGTGATGGGCACGCTGGAATGGAAAGAAGCGGTTCGTTTTGACAGCACCGACTGGGGCTGGGTCATCATGAGCATCGGCATGGCCATCGGGGCGGGGATCGTCTTCCTGCCGGTGCAGGTGGGATTGATGGGGCTGTGGGTGTTTCTGCTGTCGGCGGTGATCGGCTACCCGGCCATGTACATGTTCCAGCGCCTCTTCATCAATACCCTGGCCACCTCGCCCGAGTGCAAGGACTACCCCAGCGTCATCAGCGGCTACCTCGGCAAGAACTGGGGCGTGCTGCTCGGCGCCCTCTACTTCGTGATGCTGGTGATCTGGGTGTTCGTCTACTCCACCGCCATCACCAATGACAGCGCCTCCTTCCTGCAAAGCTTCGGGGTCACCCAGCAACTGCTCTCCGAGAATCCCTTCTACGGCCTGGTGCTGATCTGCGCCCTGGTGGCGCTGGCCTCGCGCGGCGAGAACCTGCTGTTCAAGATCTCCACCTTCATGGTGCTGACCAAGATCAGCGTGGTGGCGGTGCTCGGTCTGATGATGGTGAGCAAGTGGGATGCCGCCAACATCACCGCCATGCCGGCCACCGGTGACTGGCTGAAGGATGCCATCGTCATGCTCCCCTTCACCCTCACCTCCATTCTCTTCATCCAGAGCCTGAGCCCCATGGTGATCTCCTACCGCTCGCGGGAAAAATCCCTGGAAGTGGCCCGCTTCAAAGCGATGCGAGCCATGAACATCGCCTTTGGCATCCTGTTCGTGGTGGTGTTCTTCTACGCCGTCTCCTTCACCCTCGCCATGGGCCACGAGCAGGCGGTCAAGGCCTCCGAAGAGAACATCTCGGCGCTGGCCATGGTGGCCCAGGGCATGCCGGGCCAGACCCTCAAGCTGCTCAGCCTCACCCTCAACATCTTCGCGGTGATGACCGCCTACTTCGGCGTCTATCTCGGCTTTCGTGAAGCCTGCCAGGGGCTGGCGATGAACCTGCAGCGCCGGGTGATGCCGGAAGATCGCATCAACAAGGGGCTGGTGGGCAAGGGCATCATGCTGTTCACCGTGCTGCTCTCCTGGGGGGCCATCGTGCTCAATGCCCCGGTGCTGAGCTTCACCTCCATCTGCAGCCCCATCTTCGGCATGGTGGGGTGCCTCATCCCGGCCTACCTGGTCTATCAGGTGCCGGCGCTGCACAAGTACAAGGGAGTCTCCCTCTACATCATCATCGTCACCGGCCTGCTGCTCTGCGTCTCGCCCTTCCTGGCGTTCAACTGAGTCGCGACCTTCTCCGATCGGCGACGGGCCACCCTGAGGGTGGCCCGTTTTTCTGACCCATTCAGCCCCCTCTCCACGGGAAAAAGCCAAGGGGATCACAACTTCCACCCCGCCCCCAGCCGAGCCACCCGGTGAGGAGTAATATCCAGCCATCCCGCTACACGCCCCGTCGGGGCCCGAGGCTTCATATGAAATGGATATTCACGCCCGCCATCCGGCTCGGCAATCAGCTCTCCTTCAAGTACAAGTTTTTGCTCTGGTCCTGCCTGATGCTGCTGCCGCTCGCCTA
The DNA here is from genome assembly GCF_027707385.1 of Aeromonas sp. QDB54. Taxonomy (NCBI): domain Bacteria; kingdom Pseudomonadati; phylum Pseudomonadota; class Gammaproteobacteria; order Aeromonadales; family Aeromonadaceae; genus Aeromonas; species Aeromonas sp. QDB54. The sequence goes on from NZ_JAPCIT010000004.1 coordinate 98,545, forward strand.
CAGCATGACCAACCTGCTGGGTCGGCTGCAGGACGACAACGCCCAGGCCCGCAAGGAGCTGGCCGGCGTGGTCAAGCTGGCGCCGCTGCCCGCCATCGAGCAGGCCCTGCTGACCCATCGCAACCTGGTCACCCGGCACGGCTATGAACAGAACCCGGTCGGCGAGGAGGAGGTCAAGGCCGCGGCCCGGGCCGTCGATGCGAGCCTGGCCGCCTTTGCCGCCACCAAACAGCAAAACCCCGTGTTCGATACCCTCGCCCAGGAGTGGTCCAGCCTGCAAAACGAGGCGCTGGGGCTCGAGGTGGATCAGAGCAACCTGCGCCACGACAAGCTGCTGACCGAGGTACGCCACCTCTACAAGAGCATCACCGCCGCCAGCAGCCTGGTGCAGGATCCCGCGCTCGGCACCTACTACATGGTGGTGCTCGCCAGCGAGCGGCTGCCGCAGCTGCGCGATCTGCTGGCCCAGGTGCGGGACAGAGCCGCCACCATCGCCGACTTCGGCCTGTTTCAGGCCCAGGGCTACAGCGCCCTGCGCTTTCGCCTCGACCTCATCAACGCCACCCTGCAGGAGCTGGAGGCCGACCTGACCCTGCTCTATGAGATGGCGCCCGCCTATCGCAGCGAACTGGGCCAGCAGACCGACGCCCTGCTGCAGCAGGCCCATCAGGGGGTCGATACCCTGGAGAACAAGATGATGAAGGATCAGCAGGTGCAGCTCTCCAGCAAGGAGGTGCTGGCGCTGGGGGATGGGCTGGATGCCGCCATCACGGCGCTGGCGGGCCAGGTGCGCCAGCGGCTGGAGGCAGATCTGCACCAGCGCATGACCGCCAACCAGCGCCACTTCTGGTGGGTGACCGGGCCGCTGACCGCCATCCTGCTGGTCTATCTCTACCTGATGATCGGCGCCTATCTCTCCTTGCGCGGCACCGTGGGCCGGGTGCGGGAGATCGCCGCCCGGGTCAACGCCCAGGATCTCAGCCAGCAGATCGAGATCGTCGGCCAGGATGAGCTGGCCGCCATCAGCCGGGATTACAACGTGACCCTGCAGACCCTGCGCACCCTGATGCTGCGGGTGCGGGAGAACGGCGTCAGCGTGGTGGAGAGCGCCACCGAAATCGAAGCGCGGACCTGCCGCTCCCAGGAGGTGATCGCCGATCAGCAAGGGGAGACCCATCAGGTGGCCACCGCCATCAAGGAGCTGGCCGCCACCTCCCACGACATGGCAGGCAACGCCCAGCAGGCCGCCCGCATGACCCAGGAGGCGCAGGCCGTGGTGGGTCAGGGCGAGGCGGTGGTCGAGCGTACCATCAAGGCCATCGACCACATCAACCGCGAGGTGCTGCGCACCGCCGAGACCATCGGCCAGCTGGAGCAGCAGTGCAGCCAGATTGGTGGCGTCATCGGGGTGATCCGCGGCATCGCCGAGCAGACCAACCTGCTGGCCCTCAACGCCGCCATCGAGGCGGCCCGCGCCGGCGAGCAGGGGCGCGGCTTTGCGGTAGTGGCCGACGAGGTGCGCTCGCTGGCCAACCGCACTCAGGGGGCCACGGTCGAGATCCAGCAGATGATCGAGCAGTTGCAAACCGGCGCCCGCGCCTCGGTCAGCGCCATGTCCGCCGCCAGCCGCGAGGCACAGGAGGGGGTTGGTCTGGCCCAGGAGGCTCAGCATGCCTTTGGCGCCATCACCGAGCGGGTAGGCAGCATGGTCGACACCAACTCGGTGATCGCCAGCGCCATCGAGCAGCAGGGCGCCGTGGTCAACGAAATAGAGCGCAACGTGGTGCGCATCTCCGATGGCAGCGACGAGGCGCTGCAGGTGGCCAACGCCGCCCGCGACGCCGCCCGCCAGATCCACCAGCTCACCGAGCAGCTGCGTGCCATGGTGCAAAGCTTCGTACTCTGAGCCAGCGCCCGTCACCTATGCCAGCCCCCTGCCGGGGCTGGTTTTTTTTGCCAATTCAGACGATCGGGCAACATTGTTTTTCTTGGCGAAAAAAGTATCGACGACCCATTGTGCGCTGAGGAGAAAGCGGGGTAATCTTTAGCCACAACAAGATTCGAACGTTACCTTTTTGCCTGCCACAGGCCCGGGGATCAGTTCGATGCCCGAGAGGCAGTTCGACAAAAGTTCGACGAGAGGAAGCTCGCATCACGACACACAAGTTCAGGCGAGGTATCGCAAATGGCGAAGTACCAGTTTTTCTCTATCCCGGCCTCCAACCGGCAGCAGCACACCTTTATCGACATGGCCTCCCCCACCTTCCTGCCCGAGAAAGAGGCGCTGCTGGCACAGGGGTTCGAGGTGGAAGAAGATTTCATCGACGCGGCCAACCCGCGCGAGGCGGTGGAGAAGTATCGCTCCAACTTCCTCTACGTGGCCGATGAGATAGGCAAGTCGGACGCCGGTTACGCCGCGGCCATTGCTGTGCAGGCGCTCGGCAAGGGACTGCTGGGGCAGAAGCAGGGCAATTGAGCAGATAAATGAAGTGCGGCCATCGGCAAGCTGCCGATGGCCGCAGGCAATGCTGGCAATGTAGTTCAGCAGCGGGCGAGCTGGCGGAGCATCTCGATAAGCTCCTCTTCGCTGCTGGGCTCATAGGCCAACTGCAGGCTCGGCGCTGCGCCCCCCATCAGCATGTAGACGTGGGTGCTGCAGTGATCGTAGTGATACCACTTACCGTCGATACAGACGTCGGTGTAGCATCTCGGGTCCCTTTCAAGTTCCATACGCACATCCTTTTGTTACATCCCCTCAACATCACTCTGACCGTAAGATAACCCGGCCACTGCAAACTTGATGCAGATCAAGGGAAGCGACGGCCGCCCCGGATATCTGCCGGATCTGCGGCCCATGGGGCCCAAAACCGACATCCGCCAGCCGCCCCCAGCCCAAGACTCACTCCGCCAGCGCCTGCTGCGGCGGATCGTGCGCAACAAAAACGGCGCCCGCAGGCGCCGTTTTTTTATCTCCGCGCCACGTGGTCTCGCGGGGCGGGTGAACAAGCCTCAGGCTTATTCGTCTTCCAGGTAGGCGTAGCCTTGCAGACCCAGCTCCAGCTCGTCGAGCAGGGCCTTGCGGGTCGCGTCGTCCAGCGCCGGGTGGGAGACGATGCGCTGGTAGTTCTCGCGGATGACGGACGGGTCGATGTTGACGTAACGCAGCAACTGATCGACGGTGTCGCCGCGCACCACGTTGCGAATGTCCATCTTGCCTTCATCATCGAGCCACACTTCCGCGCAGTGGGTGTCACCGAACAGGTTGTGCAGATCCCCCAGGATCTCCTGATAGGCACCGACCAGGAAGAAGCCGACGTGGCACTCTTCGTTCTCGCCATAGACCGGCATCGGCAGGGTGCTCTCGACCCCCAGACCGTCGACGTAGTGCTCGACCTGACCGTCGGAGTCACAGGTGATGTCCATCAGGATGCCGCGGCGGGTGAGCGGACGCTCGAGACCGGCCAGCGGCATCACCGGGAACACCTGACCGATACCCCAGGCATCCGGCAGGGACTGGAACAGGGAGAAGTTGGCAAAGCACTTGTCAGCCAGTTTCTCGGAGAGCTCGTCAGCCAGCGCGCGGTGGTTGCGGTTGACCGGGTTGAGCAGCTCTTTGAGCGCCAGACAGGTGTTCTGGTGCAGCATCTCGGCCCAGGCGCGTTGCTCCAGGTTCAACAGGCCCATGGTGTACTGGGTATTGACGTCACCCAGGTCTGCCACCGAGTCGTGGAAGATCTCCAGCAGAGAGGGATCTTCGCTGCGCAGGTCCAGCCAGCCTTTCCACATGTTCTGCAGAATGGTGGGCGCATCGTCGTCCGGTGCGCTAATGTCGTTCATCTCCACCCCTTCGGCACCAATGATGTTGGTAACCAGCACGGCGTGGTGAGCGGTCAGGGCACGGCCAGACTCGCTGATGATGGTCGGGTGCGGCAGGTCGAACTCGCGGCAGACATCGCCGATGCCCCACACCACGTTGTTGGCGTACTCGGAGAGGCTGTAGTTGGCGGAGCAGTGGCTCTGGGAACGGGTTCCCTCGTAGTCCACCCCCAGGCCGCCACCGACGTCAACCACTTCGATGTTGGCACCGAGGCGACGCAGTTCGGCGTAGAAACGGCCGCACTCGCGGATGCCGCCCTGGATGTCGCGGATGTTGGCGATCTGGGAACCCAGGTGGAAGTGCAGCAGTTGCAGGCAGTCCAGCTTACCCAGCCCGCGCAGACGCTCGATCAGCGCCAGGATCTGGGAGGCGGAGAGACCGAATTTGGACATGGAGCCGCCGCTCGATTCCCACATACCGGAGCCGGTGGAAGCGAGCTTGGCACGCACCCCGATGTTGGGTTTGATGTTGAGACGAGCTGACTCGTCCAGCACCATTTCCAGCTCGGAGGGCTTCTCCACCACGATGTAGACCTTGTGGCCCATCAGGTTGCCCAGCAGGGCGTGGCGGATATATTCGCGGTCTTTGTAACCGTTGCAGACGATCACCGAGCCTTGCTCATGGTGATGGGACAGCACGGCCAGCAGTTCCGGTTTGGAACCAGCTTCCAGGCCAAGCCGGGGCTTGTCGCTGTAGGACTGGCTGATGGTCTCGATGACGCGACGCTGCTGGTTTACCTTGATCGGGTAAACGCACAGGTAGTCCCCTTCATAGCCTGACTTCTCGATGGCCTGACCGAAGGCGTTGAACAGCGCATCGACCCGACTCTTGAGGATGTCAGGGAAACGCAGCAGTACCGGAGTGGTCAGCCCGGATTGACGCAACTGTTCGATGGCGTCGGAGAGCACGATCTGTGCATCAGGGCGTGATTTGTCGGGAGCGACGGTCACATGACCGGCGTCATTGATGTTGAAAAAACCCGCACCCCAGTAGGGAACGTTGTAGACCTTCAAGGAGTCCTTGCTGGACCAGTTAGTCATGGGCTATGCCTCGCAAATGAGCGGCCGGTGGCCGCCTTCGTTACCCTCAATCACATCCAGACCATCGATGACAAGGTGCGGCGCGCCGAGGCGGCCTGCCGGCTCGGGAAGGGCGACTCCTGCAACCTGCGTGCACTACGCGGCGGGTTGACTCGGGCCCTTCCGTCACATCCCTTGCACATCGCGGCAAGCCTAGGCTGCCTGGTGGATCTTGGGGAAGTAACGAGTCTTGATGTGGGGCTGGTGGCTTTACATCAAGCTCAACGGTATGCGGTGCTGCACTAACAGCGCCGCGGTACTTTGATGACGGACAGCATCAGCCACGCGGTCCGTTCATCATTCGGCAGCCATCACGACAGCAAGGGAAGGTTCCAAGGAAGAGAAGCGAAGGCGTCAGCACGCGTGCGTGTTGATAGACGACAACAACCACAGCCAGCTCAGCACCAGTGACCGCCCATGACAAGGGAAGATGATGAGCCGTTGGCTCACTCGGTCAGCTGGACATTGAGTGTCCGTTGTTCTCCCTGATACCGGAGCCTAACCGGTATTAAAGAAACCATACCCTAGCAGTGTCTGTCGTTGCTGCGTGCCTCGCCCTATAGGCGTCTGATCTTCCGGGAGTCTGGCGGCCTCTGCCTGCTCAGGGTTACCCTTGGATCGGCGCGGAGTGTACACACTTACCGCCAGCGGTGACAATAAAAAATAGTGTTCAAAAACTGCTTTTAATAAGGCGATCAAATCTTGCTGCCAGCAGGCCTGGCATGCGGGGGAACAAGTCCGTCCACCCCCTCTTTTCCACCCTGAAAATAACGCCGGTTTGCGCCATCCGTTGTCGCCCCCGACACCCTCAGTACTGAGCGCCTGCCGAGCCACATCACAAGCCGCTTAAAAATGTCAGCAATTGGATATTTTATGCTGCGCTTGATATCAACAACCAGAGCCTGAACCACCTTACACGTTTACAGCCAGATCTTCGCCAAAAAATGCGGCAAAAACTGCGCTGACGCAAAAAGCCGCGCCGCCAGATTGGCCACAATGGCCCCTCCCCACCGGTACGAGGCTTGCCAATGGATACCTTGCTTGAGCGTTTTCTGCGTTACGTGACTTTTCATACCCGCTCCGATGCGACCAATCCCGCCTGTCCCAGCAGCGAGGGACAGCTCGTCTTCGCCCGCGCCCTGTGCGACGAGATGGAGCAGATGGGGCTGAGCCGGGTCACCCTGGACCAATACGGCTACCTCACCGCCTGCCTGCCGGGCAACCAGCCGGACGCGCCGGCCATCGGCCTCATCGCCCACATGGATACCGCCGACTACGAGGCGGCGCACGTGGTGCCCCAGATCATCGAAAACTATCAGGGCGGCGACATCTGTCTGGGCAAGGGGGACGAGGTGCTGGCCATTCGCGACTACCGCTTCCTGAAAAACTACCTGGGGCAGGATCTCATCACCACCGACGGCAGCACCCTGCTGGGAGCCGACGACAAGGCGGGCATCGCCGAGATCCTCACCGCCATCGACCACCTGCTGGCCCACCCCGAGATCCCCCGTGGCGATGTCTGGGTCGGTTTTACCCCGGACGAGGAGATAGGGCGCGGCGCCGACCGCTTCCCGCTGGACCGCTTCCCGGCCAAATGGGCCTATACGGTAGACGGCGGCGAGCTGGGTGAGCTCGAATACGAGAACTTCAACGCCGCCAGCGCCACCGTGCGCTTTATCGGCAACAACGTGCACCCCGGCACCGCCAAGGGCAGCATGATCAACAGCCAGACCCTGGCCGCCCGCTTCCACGCCGCCATGCCCGCCGAGCAAACCCCGGAGGCGACCGACGGCTATCAGGGCTTCTTCCACCTGGCCCAGATGAACGGCACAGTGGAAGAGACCAGCCTGCACTACATCATCCGCGACTTCGACGACGAGGGCTTCGCCGCCCGCAAGGCCCAGCTCAAGGAGCGGGTCGCCTCGCTGCAGCTGGAGGCCCCCAGGGCGCGCATCGAGCTCACCCTGACCGACAGCTATCGCAACATGCGCAGCCAGATCGAGCCACACATGCACATCGTCGAGCTGGCCAAGGCCGCCATGCAGGCCGCCGACGTCACCCCGAGGATCAAACCCATTCGTGGCGGTACCGACGGGGCGCGGCTCTCCTTTATGGGGTTGCCCTGCCCCAACCTGTTTACCGGCGGCCACAACTTCCACGGCAAGCACGAGTTCATCCCGCTGCAATCCATGGAGAAAGCCGTCACCACCCTGGTGGAGCTGGTGCGCCTGACTTCGGCCTGGCGCGGCTAAACCGGCCATCGTCACCGCCATGACCCAAGAGGGGAGCCGGTTAACCGGCGCCCCTCTTTGCCATCAAACTGTCATCCCGCTGCCATGGGGCGGGAACAGAAGGGCGTCAGGCTAGGGCAACGACTCATCGGAGCCCAGCCCATGTTCAGTGTCGATGCCCTGCTACAACAACACCTGCCCCGTCTCTCGGCCCACGGCCTGCTGCGCCCCCTGCTCCGGCAGGGGCTGCGCTGGCTGCTGCACGAGCAGGCATTTCAACGCTTTGCCACGAGTCATCCTCACCTGCGCGGACTCGACTTCGTCGAGCAGGCGCTGACCGAGCTCGACTTCGACTACCGGGTGAGCGAGGCCCAGCTCGAGCACATTCCGGCCAGCGGCCGGGTCATCATCGTCGCCAACCACCCCATCGGCTCCCTCGACGGGCTGGCCCTGCTGCGCCTGCTCGGCCGCATCCGGCCGGACGTCAAGATAGTGGCCAATCAGCTGCTGGCCCAGCTGACACCGCTGCGCCCCCTGCTGCTGCCGGTGGACAACCTGAGCGGCAAGACCGACCGGCGCGCCATTCTGGCGATGGGGGAACACCTGGCGAGCGAAGGGGCGCTGGTGATCTTTCCCGCCGGCGAGGTGTCGCGCCTCGGCCCCAAGGGGGTCAAGGACGGCCCCTGGCAGGCAGGCTTCATCAAGCTGGCCCAGCGCACCCGCACCCCGCTGGTGCCCATCCACCTGGACGGGCGCAATGGCCTCTCCTTCTATCTCGCCGCCTGGCTCCACAACGACTGGGCGGGGCTGTTGCTGGTCAAGCAGCTGTTTCGCCAGCAAGGGAAACGCCTCGGCGTCACCATCGGCGCCCGCATTCCGGTGAGCGGAGTGCAGGAGCTGCCCGCCAAGAGCGCGGCCCGGCTGGTGCGCAGCCACCTCTACCGGATCGGACGCGGCAAGCGGGGTTTGCTGGCCACCGAGGCCCCCATCGCCCTGCCGGAGGAACGCCGTCAGCTCAAGCAGGCCATCGACGCCTGCGAGGCGCTCGGCCATACCCCGGATGGCCAGGGGATCTACCTCTACCGGCGCCACGAGCTGAGCCATTCGGTGATCCTGCGCGAACTGGGGCGCCTGCGGGAAATCGCCTTTCGGGCGGTGGGGGAAGGCTCCGGCAGGCGGCGGGATCTCGACGCCTTCGACGATGACTACCACCACCTCATTCTCTGGGATCCAGCCCGGCTCGAGATCATCGGTGCCTACCGTTTCGCGCCGGTGGCCGAACTGCTGGCCAGCAAGGGGCTTGGCGGCCTCTACAGCCACACCCTGTTCGGCTTTGAAGAGAAATTGCTGCCCAGGCTGGCGCTTGCCATCGAGCTTGGCCGCAGCTTCATCCAGCCCGCCTACTGGGGCAAGCGGGGGCTCGATTATCTCTGGTTCGGCATCGGCGCCTATCTGGCGCGCTATCCCCGCTATCGCTACCTGTTTGGCCCGGTGTCGCTCTCCGGCAGCCTGCCAGCGGCGGCCAAGGATCTGCTGGTGAGCTTCTATCGCCAGCACTTTGCCCCCGAGCTCGCGCTCGCCCCGTCGCGCCGCCCCTACCCCGCCACGCCGCCGCTGTTTACCGGGCTGGATTACGGCGCCGATCTCAAGGAGCTCAAGGCCCGCCTCGACAACCTGGGTTGCGCCATTCCCACCCTCTACAAGCAGTACTCCGAGCTGTGCGAGCCGGGCGGCGTGCAGTTCATGGATTTTGGCATCGACCCCGACTTCAACCACTGCATCGACGGCCTGGTGTGGGTGGATGTGAGCCGCCTCAAGCCCCACAAGCGGGCCCGCTATATCGGCCTTCCCGCAGAGGAATAGCCGGGCACAACTGCCGACCGTTGACTGGGCGCCACAACGAGAGAGGGAGGCCTGCGCCTCCCTCTCTTTGTCATTGATGCTGTGGCCTACTCGGCGGCCGGCTTGCGATCGGCGTGGCCCAGGTCGCGTTCGGGGGCGATGACATCGCGCACCCGCTGCTTGATCTCCTTGGCCTCGGGGAAGCCATCGTCGGCCACCCGATCCCACACCAGCACCCCGTCCACCAGGATGCGGAACTCCCCCTTGCTGGCCGGCACCAGCGCCACCTCGCCGAGATCGCTGTCGAAGGTGGAGAGCAGCTCCTGGGCCAGCCAGGCGGCGCGCAGCATCCAGCGACAGAGGGTGCAGTAGCGGATCTCGATGCGGGGTTTGGCGGAGGGCAGCGTCGTGTCGCTCATGTGGTCACTCCATCAATGGCGGCTAAGAAAAAGGCACTCACTGGGCGACCCCGTGGAAGTCGGCCAGCCAGTGGCGGGCAATGGTGCGCATGGTCGACTGCGGCAGGTCGAACAGACCGGGGGCCAGCGGCTGCAACGCCAGCTGACGCACCCCTTCGATGATCTCCGCCAGCACCAGATAGACATATTCGCCGATGACGGCGCCGTGGACGAAGTTGACCGCCTCGCCCCGGTTGAGCAGGAAGATGGTGCTGCCGTCGGGGCGGGTCAGTGCCAGCACGTGGGGGCACACCTCCTCGCTCGGCCAGGGTAGCTGTGAGAGGCAGAACGCAAACTCGTCGTCCGCCGAGGTGACCGAGGCGACCATGGTGCCGGGGCGCAGCTGCTGCAGATCCGCCAAGTCCAGCGCCCCGTTGCCGGTGGAGCAGATCACTAGCTCGGCCCGACCGAGGGCTTCGGCCTTGCCCACCAGCTTGAAGCCGTGGGAGAGCGCCTCCACCTGGCGCAGCACGTCGGTCTCCACCAGCTCCAGGTGCAGATTGCGGCACCTGAGCTCGCGGGCGATGCTGCGGCCCACCTTGCCGTAGCCGAACAGGGCGGCCTGGCAGACATTGAAGGTACGGTTGAGGGTGCGGGCCAGGGATTCGGCGGAGTAGACCACGCTCAGGCCAATCTGGATATCCTCGGCCTGCTTGAGGGGGCTGCGCGCCACCGAGATGACCGGGGTGGCCAGCACCTCCTGCTCGTAGCGCTGATGGCCGTTTTCGGTCATCTCCACCACCCCGAGGAAACGGGGGCCGAAATACTCGCTGAGGGTGACCTGGGTCTTGGCGAAATAGCCCCCGATATCGAGGATGATCAGCCGCTCATGGGGCGCCACCAGCGGGGCTATGTGCTCGATCACCCCCTGCGGGGTGTTGGTCCACTGGCGATTGAGGGGCAGTACCGGGTAGTGTTGCTGGGCCCAGGTCAGGGTCGGTCCATGCACCGACTTGGGTTTGGGCAGGATGGCGCCGATCCGCCCGATCTGATCGAGGGCCTGGATAAACTGGGGGCGATCGGGAAGCAGATGGGTAACCAGCAGGATGCAGAGCCCGTCGAGACGTCCCTGCTCGGTGAAATGGCGAAAAAACAGATGCTCAGATCCTTGACTGCGCAACTGTGGCCTCCTTAGCGCGCCGCAAACAAGCAGGCAAACAGAACCCGGTCAGACCGGGTTCTGTGTGTGTCCAGATAATTGAAAATCCTTTTTATCTGAAAGCACTATGGGGCTCAATCTTTATCTGTGCAGACTATGACGAAGTCGGCAACTTTCGGGTTAATTGTCTGTTTTTTATGCTAAAAATCAGTACAACGAGGCTTCCGGCCACACCTTCCAGAGGCTGAGTCCGGCCCCCACGCCCGCCAGCAGGATCAATACGAACCAGCGCTGGATCCAGGGCTTGCTGCGCAAGGTCCACTCCAGCAGCGGCAGCAGCCAGACCGGCAGCAGCACCAGCAGCGGCACTTCCACGTATTGCCAGGCGAGCATCTGCACAAAGGCCAGCGCCAATCCGAGCGCCGCGGGCGCCACCTGGCTGCCGGCAAAGGCCCCGAGCAGGGCACGGAAACCGGCGAACGCCGCCAGCGCGCCGGCCAGCTGGGCAATCAGCAGGCTGCCGTCGATGCCGATCACCAGCGCCAGCCAGATGAAGCCGAGGGCAAAGCCGAGCCCCTCACGGCTGTCACCACGCAGCCCGGTCCATCCCAGCCAGGCGATGGCAGGCAGCAACGCCAGCCAGATGGCAGGCTCGCTCGCCAGCACCGAGGCCAGCCCCTGCCACCACACCAGCGCCCCCAGAGCGGCAAACAGCGCAAGTGCCGCCCGCTGGTCAGCCAGCTGCGCCGCCAGGGCGGGCACCAGCAGAGTCAGTGGCAGCCACTGCCACGCCTTGACCGGCAGCCCGTAGGCACCGCCCAGCAGACAGCCCACCAACCAGAGCGCCAGGGCGCCCCACAGATACCCCAGCCGCGGCCAGCGCCACGACAGCAAAGCGGCTCCCAAAGGAGCCGCCAGGGTTTGCAGCAGGAGTGCCGCGCCCATTACTTGCGCACGCCTTCGACGAACAGATTGATGCTCATCTCGTCAGGGATGTTCGGCACCATGTAGTTCACGCCAAAGTCGCTGCGCTTGATGGTGGTGGTGGCGTTGAAGCCGCTGCGGTAGCCACCCCAGGGATCCTTGCCTTCACCGATGTGGACCAGCTCGAAGGCCACTTCCTTGGAGACGCCGTGCAGGGTCAGGGTGCCTTTCAGTACGCCCTTATCCTTGGTGCCCTCGTAGCCGGAGCTGACGAAGGTCATCTTGGGGAACTGCTTCACGTCGAGGAAATCGGGGCTGCGCAGGTGTTTGTCGCGCGGCTCGTGGTTGGAGTCCACGCTGGCGGCATCGATCTCGAAGCTCGCCTTGGCCGCCGCCGGGTTGGCGTCGTCCATGCTGAAGGTGCCGCTGAAGGTATTGAAACGGCCCACCAGTTCGGAGAAGCCGAGGTGACCCACCTTGAACTGCACCGTGGTGTGCGCCGCATCGACGTCGTAATCGGCTGCCATCAGGGGAGCCGCCATAAACAGGCAGGAGGCCAGCAGGGCCTTGGTCATTTTCATCCGTTCGTTCCTTCATATTGGGGGTTCACAACAACAGCCAAGATGCTAACCTCCATATCGGAATAGATAATCAGCGATTTATTAAAATAATTATCAACTGAGAGTGAAAGATGGACCAGATAGCCGCCATGCGCACCTTCATCAAGGTGGTGGAGTGTCAAAGTTTTACCAAGGCCGCCAACCAGCTCGGCATCTCGGTCGCCATGACCTCCAAGCTGATGCAGCAGCTGGAGGAGTCGCTCTCCACCCGGCTGCTGTCGCGCACCACCCGCCAGGTGAACCCCACCGAGGCCGGCCAGTTCTACTACCAGCGCACCCAGGCGCTGCTGGCGGAACTCGAAGAGACCCACAGCCAGCTGACCCGCAACAACCAGCAGCCCCAGGGCACCCTCAAGCTGTCGGTGCCGATGGATTTTGGCTACCTGCACCTCTCACCCGCCCTGCCGCTGTTTCGTGAACGCTACCCGGATCTGAAGCTGGAGATAGAGTACAGCGACCGACGGGTGGCGCTGGTGGAAGAGGGGTTCGATCTGGCGCTGCGCATCGGCAACCTGCCGGACTCCTCCCTGGTGGCCAAGCCGCTGGCCATGATGCGGCTGGAGGTATGTGCCAGCCCGGCCTATCTGGCACGCCGAGGCACGCCGAGCACCCCGGAGGATCTCAAGCAGCACGACTGCCTGCTCTACACCCTGACCCAGCCGGACTGGGTGTTCAAACGGGATGGCGAGCAGCTGAGCGTGCGCCCGCAGGGGCCGCTGCGGGCCAACAACGGGGTGGCCCTGACCCGGGCGGCCTGCGACGATCAGGGCATCATACTGCAGCCCACCTTCATCGTCGGCGATGCGCTGCGCTCCGGCGCCCTGGTGTCACTGCTGCCGGAGTGGGAGAAGGGGCAGGTGGGGCTCTATGCCCTCTATCCGCACCGCCGTTTCGTCTCGGCCAAGGTGCGCTGTTTCATCGAATTCGTGCAGGAGCGCTATCTCGCCCCCCACTACTGGGATCGCAAGGCTTAAGACTTGCAGCGACCGAGGTGACGGGATAACTATGAGGCGACGCTATCGGCAGGCAGCGGCAGCTCGGCCACCAGCAGCAAGTCGCGCAGGCTCAGCTGCCAGCGCGGCAGGCGCTGGCGCAGGGTCGTCAGCTGCGCCTCGTCAAAGGCATAGGGCAGGGTGATGTGCAGGCAGTGGCAATCGAGCATGCCGGCCAGCTGCAGGGTCAGGATGAGATTGGCTTCGTCGGTCTTGTGCTTGTTGATGCGCTTGCCCAGTTCATGGCGAAAGTGGGTCTCGGGATCCTGGGTCATCGCCTGCCAGCCATAACCAAACAGCGGGATGAAGGCGCTGACGACCCCCAGCGCGGTCAACGGCTGTTTGGGCGGGTGATAGAGGGTGTTGAGATCCAGCTCGATGGGCGTTAGATGCAGCTCACGATTGCCGGACAAAATATTATTACTCATTGGATAACCCTGTTGATTCCACTAGACTGCGCCGCATATTTGACCTGACATGCCAACGAGGTGCTGATGCTAAGCGATATCGAGATCTCCCGCCAGTCCCCCCGTCTCTCCATTCACGCGCTGGCCGAACGCCTCGCCATCCCTTCGCACCAGCTCCATCCTTACGGTCACTACAAGGGCAAACTCAGCCTCGAGCTGCTCAAGTCTCTCCCCAAACCGGCGGGCAAGCTGGTGCTGGTGAGCGCCATCACTCCCACCCCGCTTGGCGAGGGCAAGACGGTGACCACCCTCGGCCTCTCCATGGGGCTCAACCATATCGGCCAGCCCAGCATCGCCACCATCCGCCAGCCGAGCCTGGGCCCGGTGTTCGGGGTCAAGGGGGGCGCCGCCGGTGGCGGTCACGCCCAGGTGGTGCCGATGGAGGAGATGAACCTGCACCTCACCGGTGACTTTCACGCCCTCACCGCCGCCCACAACCTGGCGGCGGCGGCCCTCGATGCCCGCCTGTTCCATGAGCGCAAACTCGGTGACCAGTTCAGCACCAGAACCGGCCTGCAGCGCCTCGATATCGACCCGGCCAACATCCTCTGGCCGCGCACCCTCGACATGAACGACCGCGCCCTGCGCCACCTCACGATTGGACAGGGGGGCGCCGCCGATGGCGTCGAGCGCCAGGATCGCTTCGTCATCACCGCCGCCTCCGAGCTGATGGCCATTCTGGCGCTGGCGAGCGATCTGAAAGACCTGCGCCAGCGCATCGGCCGCATCCAGCTGGCCCGCGACCTGCACGGCAAACCCATCACCGCCGAGCAGCTGGAAGTGGCGGGCGCCATGACGGTGCTGCTCAAAGAGGCCCTGCAGCCGACCCTGATGCAGACCACCGAGCAGACCCCGGTGCTGGTGCACGCCGGCCCCTTTGCCAACATCGCCCACGGCAACTCCTCGGTGATCGCCGATCGCATGGCCCTCGGCCTCACCGATTACGTGGTGACCGAGGCGGGTTTTGGCTCCGACATGGGGCTGGAGAAGTTCTTCAACATCAAGCATCGCCAGTCCGGCATCACGCCGGCCTGCGTGGTGCTGGTGGCGACGGTGCGCGGCCTCAAGGCCAACAGCGGCCTGCTCGACATTCGGCCGGGTCAGCCGCTGCCGGAAAGCCTGCTGCGCGAGGATCTGCCGACCCTTGAGCAGGGCTGCGCCAACCTCGGCTGGCACATCGCCAATGCCCGCCGCTACGGGGTGCCGGTGGTGGTCGCCATCAACCGCTTCCCCACCGACAGCGAGGCCGAGCTGGCCCTGCTGGCCCGCGCGGCGATGCGGGCCGGCGCTTGTGGCAGCGCCATCTCCAGCGCCTTTACCCAGGGTGGGGCCGGTGCCAGCGAGCTGGCCCAGGCCGTGGTGGCCGCCTGTGAGCAACCGGGCAAGGTCAAACTGCTCTACCCCGACGAGATGAGCCTGGACGCCAAGCTGGCAACCCTGGTGGAGTGCGGTTATGGCGGGCGCGGCGTGCAGCTCTCTGAGCGCGCGCGCCGCCAGTTGGCGCAACTCTCTGCCGAAGGATGGGATCACTTGCCGGTCTGCGTGGCCAAGACGCCGCTCTCCATCAGCCATGACCCCGCCCTCAAGGGGGTGCCGACGGACTTCGAGGTGCCCATCGAGGAGGTGAAGCTGTGCGCCGGTGCCGGCTTCGTCTATGCCCTGGCGGGCCCCATCATGACCATGCCGGGCCTTGGCAGCCTGCCGGCCTACCGTCATATCGATATCGACGATAACGGCGATATCGTCGGCCTGAGCTGATGGTTGATGGTGAGTGCCAGCTGCAGGCCAAGCCACCGCCTCGACAGCCTGCCACCGGTTACCGCCATATCAATATCGATGAAGATGGCGAGATAGTCGGCCTGAGCTAAATGGTCGGATAAAGGGTCTGGCGCCGGCCGATGGCGCTGCGCTCATCGACCCTGCGATCAACAAACCTGCCAGAAACAACAAGGCCCCGCCGATTGGCGGGGCCTTCTGTTATCTGTGACCAAGGGTCAGCCTTAGAGGGTAAAACGCTGGGTCATATGGTGCAGCGTATTGGCCAGCTTGCTCAGCTCCACGCAGGCCTGGGCGGTCTGCTGGGCCCCCAGGGCGTTCTCGTCGGCCGCATTGTGGATATTGACGATGCTGCGGTTGAGCTCCTCCGTCACCGCGTTTTGCTCCTCGGTGGCGGTGGCGATCAGGGTGTTCATGTCAGTGATCTGGGTGACGGCACCGTTGATGGTGTCGATGCTGCTGCCCGCTTCCCGGGCCAGCCCCACGCTCTCCTGCATCTGCTGGCGACTCAGCTGCATGGCGCTGCCCGCCTCGGCGGTGCGCTCCTGCAACACCTCGATCATCTTGCTGATCTCGGCGGTGGAGTTCTGGGTGCGCTGGGCCAGGGAGCGCACCTCGTCGGCAACGACCGCAAAGCCACGACCCTGCTCGCCGGCACGGGCCGCCTCAATGGCCGCGTTGAGCGCCAGCAGGTTGGTCTGCTCGGCGATACCGCGAATGACGTCCAGTACCATGCTGATGTTGTTGCTGTCCTGCTCCAGCTGCTGCACCACGGCACCCGCCTGCTCAATCTTGACCGACACCTCCTCGATGCTGCTGATGGCGCTGCGCACCACCTGGTTGCCCTGGGTCGAGGTGCGGGAGGCATCCTTGGCCGCACTCATGGCGTCCGTGGTGTTGCGGGCCACCTCGTTGACGGTGGACTGCATCTCGTTCATGGCGGTGGCGACCTGAGAAACCTCGCTCTGCTGGCGAGCCATGCCGGTGGCGGATTGCTCGGAGATGGCGCTCACCTCCTCCACCGCGCTGCTGAGCTGGCTCACCGAGCCGGCGATCTCGCTCACCAGATCCGCAAGCGCACCCTGCATGCGATCGATGGCTGCGCCGAGCTGGCCCAGCTCGTCACGCTTGAAGCGACTGCCGCGGATCCACTCCTGCAGTTCGCCCTTGCCCAGATCACCGCTCGCGATGCGCTGCGCCTGACGGGCCAGCATCACCAAGGGATCGCGGATCTGGCGGGTCAGCACGGTGGAGAGCACGCCCGCCAGCCCCAGACCCAGCAGCAGGGCGATGATGATGCTCAGCTTGGCGCTGTCAAACGCCTCCACCACCTGGGCACGAGAGTTGACGGAGTAGCCATGGTTGATGCGGATCAGATCCGCCACCGACTTGGCCAGATTGGTATAGAGGGTGACCCCCTCGCTCATGAACAGCTGCTGGGCCTCGGCCAGCTGACCGCCATCCTGCATCAACCGCACCCGCTGGTGCAGGGCAACGTACTTGTCCCAATCCTGCTTGACGATATCGAAGGTGCGACGCTCCTCCACATCCTCTGCCCAGATGGTGGCGTCGTGGGCTTTGACCTGCCGGGCAACCTCTTGCAGGCTCTGCTCGCTGAGATCCCGATAGTGGGCCCGTTGCTGCGGGTCGGCCGCCACCAGAAACACATCCAGTTCATAGCGGCGCAGGGTGTTGATGGTCTCACCCAGGGTGCTGGTACGCACCACGGCGGGCAATATGCTGTCGGTAAAGCCGATGGCCGCCCGGTTCATGTTGCCGAACTGCAGCAACGAGAAGCCGCCGATGAAGGCCATCATCAGGCCGAGCACGGCAAAGCCGGCGGTGAGTTTCTTGCCAATGGTCATGGTACTGGTATTCATGGCATGTCCTGGATATGAGTGAACAGATAACGCTCGTCTGGACCGTAGCGATACGATCCGCGGTCACCGCCTCCATGGCGGCTCATCCAGCCTTGATGAATCTATGTCCTTGCATGAACGAGGCGAACAGTGTTGCCAAAGTGCCGAGCTGCCCAAGCGCCGAGCCCAAGCCACAATGACACATGGCAGGGAAACGGCAGCAAGACCCCGGTCGAGAGAGCCGCCGGAACAGGCACCTTGCTGGCTTGGGTGCACTCCCCAGGAGCGCACCCAAGCCATGAAACGATATATCGACCGGGCCTGCCAATCCCTTGAGGAAAATCGTCGGGGCAATCGGCGGGCAGTCAGGAGAAGGAAAAAAGGGGGGAAAAAGCGAGGAGACATGCCGCCGCGGCGGCACGTCTCCGGGCAGATCAGCGCTTCAGGCCGGCCAGGAATTCGGCACGGGTATCGGGCTGGGTCTTGAACACCCCACCGAGGGAGGTGGTGGTGGTGTAGGAGGTGGAGTCCATCACGCCGCGGGCCTTCACGCAGAAGTGGGTCGCCTTGATGCTGATGGCCACATCCTTGGTGCCGAGCAGGGTCTGCAGCGCCAGCAAGATCTGCTGGGTCAGTCGCTCCTGCACCTGGGGACGGCGGGCAAAGAACTGCACGATGCGGTTGATCTTGGAGAGCCCGATCACCTTGCCACGGGGGATGTAGGCCACGTGG
Organism: Aeromonas sp. QDB54; assembly: GCF_027707385.1. Lineage (NCBI taxonomy): Bacteria > Pseudomonadati > Pseudomonadota > Gammaproteobacteria > Aeromonadales > Aeromonadaceae > Aeromonas > Aeromonas sp. QDB54. Next base: position 116,501 of record NZ_JAPCIT010000004.1, read on the forward strand.
GCCAACCCGTCGATGGTGACGAAGTGGTGCTCGCAGGTGCTGGTGAGGCTGATGTCCCGCACCATGATCATCTCGTCCACCTTCATCTTGTTCTCGATCACCGTCACCTTGGGGAAGGTGGCGTAATCGAGGCCGGAGAAGATCTCGTTGACGTACATCTTGGCGATGCGGTGCGGCGTCTCCGCCAGACTGTCATCGGCCAGATCCAGCCCCAGCGTCTCCATGATGGCGCGCATGTGACCTTCGATCTTCTCCCGCTTCTGCTGACCGTCCAGTGCATTGGCCACCAGAGGTGTTTCGAGGCCCTCGGCCTCGAGGGCGGCCCTGACCAACAGGGCTTCCCGACTTAAGCTCGTCATCTTGTTCCTCTCCCACGCTCAGGGACTGTGATGGCCGCCTTGTCTATGACGGCATTCTGTTTTGGCGCAATAGTAAACGGCGATTATTGTCATAATTCAAGCTAACTCAAGCCTGTTCCCTGACTTTATGCCAATCCGGCGAATTTTACCCCGCCGGCGCTCCCCATACGGGGGTACCCTTTCGCTCCGGTCGCAGCCTATCTGTGCAGCCAGTCGGTTTTATCCCGCTGCAACCTGCCCATCCAGCTGGATTTTTGGGATAATCCGCCCTCTACTCCCCCTCCATCACACAATGAGGTCATGACATGGGATTTGATACCAGCGGACTACTCCCCCTGAGCGACGCCCTGCAGGGCATGCTGGCACAGCTTGACGGCTGCTGCGACAGCGAACAGCTGCCCCTGCCAGAGGCCCTTGGCCGGGTACTCGCCATGGATATCGCCTCCCCTCTCTCCGTGCCTCCGTTCGACAACTCCGCCATGGATGGTTACGCGGTGCGGCTGGCGGATCTCGCTGGCGGCGCCCCCCTCATCATGGCGGGCAAAGCCTTCGCCGGTCAGCCCTATCAGGGTGAGTGGCCCGCCGGCCACTGCGTGCGCATCATGACCGGCGCCCCGGTACCGGCCGGGACGGATGCGGTGGTGATGCAGGAAGAAACGCAGGCCGACGGCGACAGGATCACCTTTTTGACCACGCCGGTGCCCGGCCAGAACATTCGCCGCCGCGGCGAAGACATCCGCGAGGGCGCCAGCGTGCTCGCGGCCGGTACTCGCCTCACCGCCCGGGAGATGCCGCTGCTGGCCTCCCTCGGCATTGCCAGCGTGTCGGTACGTCGGCCGCTAAAAGTGGCCATCTTCAGTACCGGTGACGAGCTCAAGCCGGTCGGCACTCCCCTCGCCCACGGCGACATCTACGACTCCAACCGCTACGGCGTGCGAGCCATGCTGGATCGCATGGGCTGTGATTGCCTCGACCTTGGCATCATCCCGGACGATCCGGCCCAGCTGCGCGCTGCCTTTCTGAAGGCCGATCGCGAGGCCGACGCCCTCATCACCACCGGCGGCGTCTCGGTGGGGGAAGCGGACTTCACCAAACAGCTGCTGGAGGAGCTCGGCGAAATAGGCTTCTGGAAGCTCGCCATCAAGCCGGGCAAGCCGTTTGCCTTCGGTCGCCTGCCCCACGCCTGGTTCTTCGGCCTGCCGGGCAACCCGGTCTCCGCCATGGTCACCTTCGATCAGCTGGTGCAACCGGCGCTGGCCAAGCTGGCCGGCCAACGCTTCGAGCGCCCGCTCCAGCTCAACGCCATCGCGGCCGAGCCGCTCAAGAAGGCGCCGGGCCGGCTCGACTTTCAGCGCGGCATCCTGACTCAGGGGCCAAACGGCCTGGAGGTGCGCAGCACCGGCTCGCAGGACTCCGCCGTGTTCAGCTCCCTGTCGCGCGCCAACTGTTACATCGTCCTTGAGCGCGAGCGGGGTCGTGTCGCGGCAGGCGAGACGGTCACCGTCGAACCGTTCGGGGGATTGCTGCTATGAGCGAGATCCTGAGCGATGCCGAGCTCTTGCGCTACAACCGCCAGATCATCCTCAAATCCTTCGACTTCGAGGGGCAGGAGGCGCTCAAGCAGGCCAGGGTGCTGGTGATCGGCGCCGGCGGCCTCGGCTGCGCCGCCAGCCAGTATCTGGCGGTGGCCGGGGTCGGCCAGCTCACCCTGGTCGATTTCGATCGGGTGGAGCTCTCCAACCTGCAGCGCCAGGTGCTGCACACCGATGAGCGCATCGGCCACTACAAGGTGGACTCCGCAGCCCAGTCCCTGCGCGCCCTCAACCCCTGGCTCAACGTGGAGACCCACGCCGCCGTGGCCGACGAGACGCTGCTCGATGCCCTGTTGCCACGCCACCAGCTGGTATTGGATTGCACCGACAACCTGGCCATTCGCAACCTGCTCAACCAAAAAGCCCGCCAGCACGGCGTGCCGCTGGTCAGCGGCGCCGCCATCCGGCTGGAGGGACAAGTCTGCAGTTTCACCTGGCAGGAAGGGGAACCCTGCTACGCCTGCCTCAGCGCCCTGTTTGGCGAGCAGGCCCTGACTTGCGTCGAGGCGGGAGTGCTCGCCCCCGTAGTGGGACTGGTGGGCAGCCTGCAGGCGCTCGAAGCCATCAAGCTCTTGGCGGGGATGGGCCGCAGTTACAGTGGTCGCCTGCTGATGATCGACGGCCTTGGCGGCACCTTTCGCGAGATGAAGCTGCCAAAACGCCCCGACTGCCCGGTCTGCTCGCACGGGTGAATCACCCCAGCGAGCCTTTGCACTAACAAAAAGCCGACCCCTGAGTCGGCTTTTTTATCCACCTTTACTACCTCCCCCCTCAATGGGTTGAGAGGATCCGCTGCAACAAATGATTGAAGCCGGAGGGATCTTCCGCCGGCCAGGCGTGGTGGCCGTTGGGGGTGTGGATGGTGGCGTTGGGCAGGGAGGCGAACTGCTCCACCCGCTTGGCCAGCGGCAGATAGTCGTGACTGGTGGAGATGATGGCCACCGGCTGCCAGATGTTGCCGAGCCGGGCGCGCACCGACCAGCCGGGCAGTGCCTCCAGCAGCGCCTTGTAGGTTTTCTTCTTGTTGCGCACGAAACGCAGCCGGAAGGTGTGACGCACCTGGGCAAGGTCGGGGCCGGGAAAGAGCTCGCGGCCAAGCCACCAGGCGAGCGGCCGCAGGCCGAACCAGCGCAGCCACTTGAGGCGCTGGGCAAAGCGCTCCTGCTCTTTTGGCGTCTCCAGCAGAAATTCGCTGAAGCCGTTGACCAGCACCAGCCCCTGCACCTTGTGGGGCAGTTGCAGTGCCAGCTCCAGCGCCACCATGGCCCCCAATGACAATCCCACCACCCAGGCGGGCTCAGGCTGTTCGTCCAGCCAGTTCACCACGTCCGCCGCCAGGGTCGTCACATCGAACGGCCCCTCCTGCATGCTCTGTCCGTGGCCGCGCAGATCCAGCGCCACCACCCGGTAGTGCTCGGAAAAGCGTTCGATCTGCGCCTGCCAGTCGAGGCTGGAGGAGCCCAGCCCGTGCAGCAGCAACAACAAGGGGCCCTCCCCCGCGCTGCGCAGGGCAAGACCGTTGGATTTCATCACCTGATTGCGGCGCATCAGTTCATTGCCTCTCGACTCATCCGCTGAACCATCCTGATTTTCTGCCTCTTCTGCAATCCACTCAACCCTCGCTGACCAGGCTCACCGCCTTGATGTAGGCGTAGATCTGCTGGTTCGGGGCGAGTGCCAGCCGTCTGGCGGAGCGGCTGGTGATCCGGGCCAGCAGTATCTGCTGACCCAGCGCCAACTGCAACAGGGTCTGACCTGGGCGCACTTCGCGTTCGGCCAACAATCGAGTGGTGAGACAGTTGGAGAGGCTGGAGTGTTCGATGGGGGCGGTGGCGATCACCACGTCTCGCCCGGCCACCTTGATCTGCAAGGGGCCGCCATCATCCGGCACCTGGGTCATGGTGACCCGCAACTGCTGTTCGCCGAGCTGCAGGGTCGCCATCTGCTCGTCGTCATCGTAGTGAGAGAGGGTCGCCGCCAGCATCACCCCTGCGTCGTCGCGACTGGCGAGCGACAGGTCGGTGCGGGCGAAGATCTCGCTCGGCCGGCCTTGCGCCTCCACCCGGCCCTCCGCCAGCAGCACCAGCTGATCGCACAGCAGGCTCACCTCCTCCATGGCGTGGCTGACGAAGATCATCGGGATACCGCTCTCCTGCTGCAAGCCCTTGAGCACGTGGGCTTGATGGATGCGGCTGCGCCTGTCCAGCGCAGAAAAAGGCTCATCCAGCAGCAGCAGATCAGGCTCGGCCAACAGGGCCCGGGCCAGCGCCACCCGCTGGCGCTGGCCGCCGGAGAGGCCGTGGGCCGGCTGGGGCAGCAGTTCGGCAAAGCCGAGCCGCGCCGCCAGCGCCTCGGGTTGCCAGCGCCCTCGCCCCTTGCGGGCCGCCAGTTGCAGGTTGCCGAGCACGCTCAGATGGGGGAAGAGACGCGAATCCTGAAACACCAGCCCGATGCGGCGCGCCTCGGGCAGCAGCTCGCTCAGCCCCCTGCCCTGCCAGTTCAACTTGTCGTCCGGCGCCCTGTCCAGCCCGGCGATGATGCGCAGCAGGCTGCTCTTGCCGCAGCCGGAGGGGCCGAACAGACCGAGGATGCCCCCCAGCTCCAGGGCCAGTTCACAGTCGAGGGTAAAGGCGCCGAACGCCCGCCTCACCTTGAGTTGCAGCGGTTGCGCCTTGCGGGTATCGCTCATCCGAACAGCCTCCGTTGCCGGCGCTGCAGCACCCCGTACACCAGCACCAGCATCACCAGCGAGAAGCCCATCAGGCCACCCGCCAGCAGGTGGGCATTTTGATAGTCCATCGTCTCCACGTGATCAAACAGGGCGATAGAGAGTACCTGGGTTTCGCCGGGGATGTTGCCGCCAATCATCAGCACCACCCCGAACTCCCCCAGGGTGTGGGCAAAACCGAGCGCCGCCGCCATCACGAAGCTGGGCAGCGTCATCGGCAAGATGATGTGAAAGAAGCGTTCCACCGGCCCGAGCCCCAGGGTGGCGGCGGCCTCCAGCTCCTTGTTGCCCATGTTGACGAAGGCGGAGGTGAGCGGCTGCACCACGAAAGGAAGCGAGTAGAGGATGGAGGCCAGCAGCAGGCCGGTAAAGCTGAAGGCGAGCGGCGCCCCGAAGGTGTCACGCCACCAGGCACCCAATCCGTAGGAGGGGGAGAAGGCCAGCAGCAGATAGAAACCGAGCACCGTTGGCGGCAGCACCAGCGGCAGCGCCACCAGGGCCTCCACCACGGGTCTGAGCCTGTGCTGGCTGCGCGACAGCCACCAGGCCAGCGGCGGCGAGAGCAGCAGCAGGATGGCGGTGGTGCTGGCTGCCAGTCTCAGGGTGAGCCAGACCGCCAGCAGATCCCCTTCACTCATCGGACTAACTCCCAACGCCAGCTCCAGCACCCGACACGGCGAATGAGCCGCACTCCCGGTAGCACTGATCCCGAGTTAGACGAGTCATTGCCAGCAGATCTCTTTCAATACTCATCACCCACCTCCCGGGTGAATTCAGGCAACGGCATGGTGCGCATCCTTATCGCAAAAGTGGGCCGACCCGAGGGCCGGCCACTCATCAGGAGGTGTGTGATTGCGCCATCAGTGTGGCAGCGCATAGCCCGCCGCCTTGATCTGTGCCTGACCCGGCCCCTTGAGCCAGGCCACCAGCGCCTCGACTGCCGCCCCTTTCTTCAATACCAGCCCCTGCTGTTCGATGGGCGGATAGAAGTCGGCCGGCACGGCCCAGGCTTCGCCGGTCTTGCCCGCTTCCACCAGGTTGGCCCAGGCGACGAAACCCAGCTCGGCGTTGCCGGTATCGACGAACTGCCAGGTCTGGCCGATGTTGGTGCCGGTCAGCAGGCGGTACTGCTTGGGATCGATCTTGAGATGATCGAGGGCCGCCATGGCGGCGGTGCCGTAGGGAGCGGTTTTCGGGTTGGCGATGGCGAGGTTGCCCTTCCAGCTGCGCAGGGTTGCCTCGTCAGGAGCCGGCCCCCCCTTCTGCCACAAACCCAGCTGGCCGATGGCGTAGGTGAAACGCTCGCTGCCCTTGCCCTCCTGCTCCAGCTTCTGCGGGGTTTTCACATCGGCGGAGAGGAAGAGATCGAACGGGGCGCCGTGGCTGATTTGGGTGTAGAGCACCCCGGTCGCGGCGGAGGAGATGGCCAGGGTGTGGCCGGTCTTGGCGGTGAACTCCTTGCCGATGCGCTCTATGGTGCCCTTGAAGTTGGCGGCCACGGCCACCTTGACCTCATCGGCCTGCACGGCACCTGCCTGCAGCGCACTGGCGCAGACCCCGGCGATGACAACGGATAACAGCGGTTTCATTCCTTTACCTCCTGATTGGGGCCGCTTTTATTTATCCCCAACCAAGGGGGCGGCCCCGAAAACAGGGGCCGCGGCTCCCGATGAGCCAGCCCCCTTGAACAGGTCAAGCTTGCCAGCGGGCGGCGGCAGTGTTGTCGCTCTCCTTGGCCTCGACCCAGCGTTGTACCCCTTCGGCGGTCAGCTCTTTTTTCCAGAACGGCGCCCGGGTTTTCAAGAAATCCATGATGAAATGGCAGGCCTCGAAGGCCGCCTCGCGGTGGGCACTGCTCACCACCACCAGCACGATCTGATCGCCGAGCAGCAGCTCGCCGATGCGGTGGATCAGGGTGCACTCCTGCAGCGGCCAGCGGCTGCGGGCCTCGGCCACTATGTCCGTCAGCGCCTTCTCGGTCATGCCGGGATAGTGCTCGAGGGCCAGCCCCTTCACCTGCTCCCCCTGATTGAAGTCGCGTACCTTGCCAACAAAGCTGACCACGGCGCCGGTGTCCTGCCGGGCGGCGAGGCGGGCATATTCGTCGGCCAGCGAGAAGTCATCCCGCTGCACCAGAATGCGATCGGTCATGGTTGCCTTGCTCATCCTTAACCTCCGGTCACCGGCGGGAAGAAGGCGACCTCATCGCCATCATGAAGGGGCGTATCCAGCGGCACCAGGGTCTGGTTGACCGCCACCAGCAGCTTGCCCGCTTCCAGCGCCAGCGCCCACTTGTCGCCGCGCTCGCTCAAGGCGCTGCGCAGTTGCTCGGCAGTCGCGTAGTCGCACGGCAGGCTCAGCTCGTCGCAGGCCACCAGCTCTCTCACCTGGGCAAAAAAGAGTACCTTGATCATGCTTGCTCTCCGTCAGTCACACCCAGCTGAAAATGGCCGGACTTGCCGCCCTTTTTCTCCACCAGCCGCACCTGTTCGATCACCATGTCCTTTTGCACCGCCTTGCACATGTCGTAGATGGTCAGCGCCGCCACCGAGGCGGCGGTCAGTGCCTCCATCTCTACCCCGGTCTTGCCGGCCAGCTTGCAGAGGGTGCGAATGTGGACCCTATTTTGCTCCGCCTGGGGTTCTATCTCTACCTCCACCCGGGTAAGGGCCAGTGGATGGCAAAGGGGAATGAGGTCCGAGGTCTTCTTGGCCGCCATGATGCCGGCGATGCGGGCGGTGGCGAACACGTCCCCCTTGTGGTGCTGACCGCTCAGGATCAGGGCCAGGGTCGCGGGGGCCATGGTGACAAACGCCTCGGCGCGAGCCTCACGCTCGGTCACCTGCTTGTCGGTCACATCCACCATGTGGGCTTCGCCGCTCTGGTTGAGATGGGTCAGGTTGGGCTGAGTCTGCTTGGGTTCAGTCGGGTTCATCAAAGGCCCTCAAAGATGGGAGACAAAGTTGCACGGCTTGGTGCGGGCATCGAGCTGGTCCTGGACAAGCTTCTCCCAACCCAGCTGGCAGGCGCCAGGGGAGCCAGGCAGGCAGCAGATCAGGGTGCGATTGGCCAGCCCGGCCAGTGCGCGGCTCTGCATGGCGGAGCCCTTGATTTCGGCAAAGGAGAGCTGGCGGAACAGTTCACCAAAGCCCTGTACGGTACGCTCGAACAGCACGCCAACCGCCTCGGGCACCCGGTTTTGTTCGTTGAAGCCGGTGCCGCCGTTGATGAGCACTACCTGCACCCCCTCATCGGCGATCCAGTCACTCACCTGAGCGCGAATGCGAAACAGGTTGTCGGGGCAGAGCGCCCGGTCGGCCAGCACGTGGCCGGCATCGGTCAGGGCAGAAACCAGATAGTCGCCCGCACTGTCATCGGCGGCGGTACGGCTGTCGGAGACCGTCAGCACGGCGATCTTGAGGGGAATGAATGCGTTGTTTTTCTGTCCCATGGGCAGCTCCTGATGGCAAAGGACCGTGAGCAAAGAGAAGAAAAGTGGCCAGGATCCCGGCTGGCAGCGCTCGATTGCGAGGAGAGGCTCGTGTCCGTCAGGACCAAACCTTGACCAGTCGGTCACGCGCTGCGACTCACGGCGGGCCGATTCTACCAAAACTCGCGCCAGAGGGGGGATTAAAAGGGCGCCCGACGGCGCTTTTGCCCTGACCGGGCGGAATATGAACAGGCCGGGCGAACCCGGCCTGCATCAGGTGGGCTTAGAAGCCCTTCACGCCCGTCATGTCGGGCAGCTGGTGAGCGATACCCTTGTGACAGTCGATACAGGTGCTCTCGCCGCTGGCCAGACTGGTGGAGTGCATCTGGGCACCCCGTTTGCCTTGCAGGGAGAAGTCCATGTATTCGAAGTTATGGCAGTTGCGACACTCCCTCGAATCCGTGTCCTTCATCCGCTTCCACTCCCGCTCGGCCATCTCGCGCCGGTGCGACTCGAACTTCTCGCGGGTATCCACCTTGCCGGTCAGCATGCCCCACAGCTCCTTGGACGCCTGCACCTTGCGAATGATCTTGTAGGTCCATTCATGCGGCACGTGGCAGTCCGGGCAGCTGGCACGCACGCCGGAACGGTTGGCGTAGTGGATGGTGTCGCGGTACTCCACGAACACGTTGTCCTTCATCTCGTGGCAACCGGTACAGAACTTCTCGGTGTTGGAGGCTTCCATGGCGGTGTTGAAACCGCCCCAGAAGATGACCCCGCCGAAGAATCCCATCAACAGCAGCACCCAGAGGGCGGCCTTCGAGGGAGACTTGAAGGTGGTCCACAGACGCTGCACAAAACCGGGTAATTTCATCTATGGGCTCCTCAGTTCAGCGCTTCAACTGGTTTAAACGTGTTTTCCACCAGCGGCTTGGCATCCGCTTGCGGCACGTGGCACTGCAGGCAGAAGTAGCGACGCGGCGAGACCTCGCCCAGGGTCATGCCGTCACGGGTCTCGAAGTGAGTCGGGCTGATCTTGGGGGCCTTCATGGCGCTGGCGTTCTTGAAGCTGTGACAGGCCAGGCACTTGTTGACCTTGTTGTCCACTTCATAGTTGCGGGTGTCGTGGGGGATCAGCGGGGGCTGATGCATGTACTGGCGATCGTAGAGGTCACCATCCTTGCGAAAGTTCTTCATGGGGGCCGCATCGGCATCCGTCACCAGATCCGTGCTCCCCCGCTCCGATTTGATGCCCCCCGTGCTGTTGGTGATCTCGGGGACTGCCGCCATCAAGGAACCTGCCATCAGACAGGCCAGCATTGCTCCAATCAGCTTCTTCATTATGTGTTCTCCGACGTTTTCTCTGCCTTGACGGCAAAACCTACAGTGATTTCAAAAACTTGCTCCGCGCAGACATCGATGCAACGGCCGCAGTTGGTACACTCCTGAGCCACAATCAAGGGCCCGTGACCACGCTTGGCACCGTGAACGGGGCCGCGCAGGATGGGACGTTCCGGGCAGACCGCATAACAATCCATGCAGTTGCTGCACCGCTCGCGCCCCTTGGCAGAAATCTTGATGAACCCGACCCGGTTGACCAAGGCATAGAAGGCCCCCACCGGACAGAGGTGACCGCACCAGCCCCGCTCCACCACGAAGAGGTCGAACAGGAACAGCACCGCCAGCAAGGCCCAGCCCGCCCCCATGCCAAACAGCAGGCCGCGCAGGGTAAGCGACACCGGATTGACCAGCTCCCACACCAGTACACCGGCGATGGCCGGTGCCACCAGCACCATGGCCAGCAACCAGTAGCGGGTGGTGCGACTGAACTGACCGTTGCCCTTGAGGCCAAGTCGCCCCCTGAGCCAGGCCGCGGCATCGGTGACCAGGTTGACCGGACAGACCCAGGAGCAGAACACCCGTCCCCCGACCAGCCAGTAACCCAGCAGCACGATGACGGCCCCCAGCCAGAGGGTGGGGATGGGCCAATGGCCCGCCGCCAACGACTGCAGCAGGGTCAGCGGATCCGTGAGCGGCACCGTCTCCAGCAGCAGCGAGCTGGAGAGGTTGCCCTTGAGGATCCAGATGCCCGCCAGCGGCCCCAGCAGGAACAGCGTCAGCACACCGAGCTGGCAGAGCCGGCGCAGCAGCAGGAAGCGGTGTGACCGCCACCAGCCCAGCCTGGCCGTAGCCTCGGCTCCCGGATAACGACTCATAGCCCCTCCGGTTTGCGGGTCGGCAGAGTGAGCCTGTCGCCGATGAGCGATTTGCCCGCCTTCGCCTTCTCTTCCCAGCCGAGCCGGTAGTGGTGGCCAATCTCCCCCTTGGCAAGCTGGCGAGGCACCACCTTGATGGCCGCCTCCTCCAGCACGCAGGCATGCTCGCACTTGCCGCAACCGGTGCAGACATCGCTGTGCACCGTGGGCAGGAACATGGCGTGTTTGCCGGTGCGCTGGTTATGTTGCAGCTCCAGGGTGATTGCCTTGTCGATCAGTGGACAGACCCGGTAGCAAACGTCGCAGCGCAGCCCCAGGTAGTTGAGGCAGGTCTCGTGATCGATGAGCACCGCCACTCCCATCCTCGCCTGATCGATGTCGGTCATGGTCTGATCCAGCGCCCCGCTCGGGCAGGCCACCACGCAGGGGATGTCTTCACACATCTCGCACGGGACGGCGCGCGCCTTGAAGTAGGGGGTGCCGGTGGTCACGGGTTCAAACAGCCGGGCGAGCTTGAGGGTGTCGTAGGGGCAGGCCTCGACGCAGAGCCCGCAGCGCACGCAGGCGCCGAGGAACTGTGCCTCGTCGAGGGCGGCCGGCGGGCGCAGCGCCTGGGCAGGCACGGCCTGCACCTGCTGGCGCGCCATGCCGCCGAGCCCCACGCCAAGCAGACCCACACCGCAGGCCCCCTTGGCCATGTCGGCCAGAAACTGGCGCCGACTACGACTCATCTCGCGCTCCCCCGCCTTATGCCTTGACGACCTTGACGGCGCACTTCTTGTAATCCGTCTCTTTGGAGAGCGGATCGGTGGCGTCCAGGGTCAGCTTGTTGACCAGCTGGCTCGCGTCGAAGAAGGGCATGAACACCAGTCCCTTGGGCGGACGGTTGCGACCGCGGGTCTCGACCCGGGTCTTCACCTCGCCGCGGCGGGAGGAGACGATCACCTCTTCACCACGGCGCACACCACGGGCCTTGGCATCTTCCGGGTGCATGAACAGCACCGCATCCGGGAAGGCGCGATAGAGCTCGGGGACCCGGCGGGTCATGGTACCGGTGTGCCAGTGCTCCAGCACGCGACCGGTGGAGAGCCACATGTCGTACTCTTTGTCCGGAGCTTCGGCAGCCGGCTCATAGGGCAGCGCGAAGATCACCGCCTTGCCGTCGGGCTTGCCGTAGAAACGCACCCCTTCGCCCGCTTTCACGTAAGGGTCGAACCCTTCGCGATAGCGCCACAGGGTCTCCTTGCCGTCCACCACCGGCCAGCGCAGGCCGCGGGCTTCGTGATACTGATCGAACGGCGCCAGATCGTGGCCATGGCCGCGACCGAAGGTGGCGTACTCTTCGAACAGCCCCTTCTGGACGTAGAAACCAAAGTGCTCAGCCTCGTCGTTCAGGGCCCCCTTGCTCTGCTCTTTCGGGAACTGGTTGACCTGGCCGTTGGCATAGAGCACGTCGAACAGGGTCTTGCCCTTCACTTCCGGCATCTTGGCGATGAGTTCCGCCGGCCACACCTCTTCCACCTTGAAGCGCTTGGAGAACTCCATCAGCTGCCACAGGTCGGACTTGGCCCCTTCCGGCGGCTTGACCTGCTGGTGCCAGAACTGGGTACGGCGCTCGGCGTTGCCGTAGGCCCCCTCTTTCTCCACCCACATGGCGGTCGGCAGGATGAGGTCGGCCGCCTGGGCGGTCACGGTCGGATAAGGGTCGGACACCACGATGAAGTTGGCCGGGTTGCGATAACCAGGCAGCCCCTCTTCGTTCATGTTCGGGCCGGCTTGCATGTTGTTGTTGCACATCACCCAGTAGGCGTTGAGCTTGCCGTCCTTGAGCATGCGGTTTTGCAGCACGGCGTGGTAGCCCACCTGCTCCGGGATGGTGCCTTCCGGCAGCTTCCAGATCTTCTCGGCGATGGCGCGGTGCTTGGGTTCGGTCACCACCATGTCAGCCGGCAGACGGTGGGCGAAGGTACCCACTTCACGGGCAGTACCGCAGGCGGAGGGCTGGCCGGTCAGGGAGAACGGACCCGAGCCCGGGGTAGAGATCTTGCCGGTCAGCAGGTGGATGTTGTAACAGAGGTTGTTGGCCCAGACACCGCGGGTATGCTGGTTGAAGCCCATGGTCCAGTAGGAGACCACCTTCTTGCTCGGATCGGCATAGAGCTGGGCCAGCTTCTCGAGCTTGTCCTTGGGCACGCCGGAGAGTTTGGAGACGGACTCCAGATCGTAATCCGCCACGAACTTGGCGAAGTCATCGAAGCTCATCGGGGTGGAGTCGCCGCTGTCCGGGTTCTTGGCCTTCTGCTGCAGCGGGTTGGTGGGACGCAAGCCGTAGCCGATGTCGGTCACCCCTTTGCGGAACTGGGTGTGCTTGTTGACGAACTCCCAGTTCACCTTGTCGTTCTGGATGATGTAGTTGGCGATGTAGTTGAGGATCGCCAAGTCGGTCTGCGGGGTAAACACCATGCCGTTGTCTGCCAGCTCGAAGCTGCGGTGCTCGAAGGTGGAGAGCACGTGCACCTGCACATCCTGATGGGACAGACGGCGATCGGAGATGCGCGACCAGAGGATCGGGTGCATCTCGGCCATGTTGGAGCCCCACAGCACGAAGGCGTCGGCCTGCTCGATGTCGTCGTAGCAGCCCATGGGTTCATCCATGCCGAAGGTACGCATGAAGCCCACGACTGCGGAAGCCATGCAGTGACGGGCATTGGGATCCAGGTTGTTGGTGCGCAGACCCGCCTTCATCAGCTTGGCGGCGGCATAGCCTTCCCACACGGTCCACTGGCCGGAGCCGAACATGCCAACCGCAGTCGGCCCCTTCTCTTTGAGGGTGGCCTTGAACTTCTCGGCCATGATGTCGAAGGCCTGATCCCAGCTGATGGGGGCGAAGTTGCCGTTCTTGTCGAACTTGCCGTCCGTCATGCGCAGCATGGGCTGGGTCAAGCGATCCTGGCCATACATGATCTTGGACAGGAAGTAACCCTTGATGCAGTTAAGACCGCGGTTGACCGGTGCATCGGGATCGCCCTGGGTCGCCACGACGCGCCCATCCTGGGAACCCACCAGCACGGAACAGCCGGTACCGCAGAAACGGCACGGTGCCTTGTCCCAGGTGATGGCGGTCTTGTCGGTACTGGTGATCAGATTGGCCGCCAGCGTAGGGGCACTGACACCAGCAACGGCAGCGGCTGCCGCCACCGCGTTGGCCTTCATAAAGTCGCGTCGACTCAGCTTCATGGCATATCCTCACATTGCTTATCGCGTAAGTTGTCGAGTGTATCGAACTGGTTTTGGCTCAGGGCGGCGAACTCGTACCCCGGCATCGCTTTATCTTTGCATCCATGGCGGCCATTACGATGAGTCACGCAGGCTCGGCCTCATGGCGCTACTCCTTGCTCTGGGCCTCGAGCTCATCAAACTGGTGGTAAATCAGGGCGGCGGACAGCACGCCCGGCATCGCATTGATGGCGTCGATGGCCGCCATGATGGGACGCTGGCTCGGACCTTCCAGGGTCACCACCAGCTTGCCCTCATCACTGACGGCATGGATCTCGGCTCCCTCGAGGGTCGCGATCTCGTCTGCGAGCTGGTGACGCAAGGAGGGCTGGGTCAACACCACCAGGCTCGATACATGGAACTCTTGTTTCATTGTGACTCCTGCTTCACACAGATCCTGCTTCATCTGGACTCCTCGCCAGCGGGGGCCCCCACCCGGATGCTGCCCACCGGACAATCCATCACGCAGGCACCGCAACCGGTGCAGGCTGCCGCATCGATGCTGGGGGTCGGCACCCGGCCCAGCACGGGGGAGAAACGGATCGCCCGGGGCTCGCAGCTGTCCTGGCAGCGCTGGCAGAATACCTGGCCATGGGCCAGACAGTTGGCTTCAATATGGGCGATGTATTGCCAGGGTGCCTCCGTGGTCGGGCGAAATATCGGCACTTTGCAAGCGGCGACACATTCCCCGCAAAAAGTGCACTCGCCGCGCAGAAAATCCACGCTTGGAAAACCACCATCGCCCTTGACCAGGATCTGTTCCGGGCAAGCCGTGAGGCAGTCACCGCAGCGGGTGCAGTCGGCGGCAAAATCGGACCAGGCGACGGACCAGGGCAGTTGCACCCGAGGCTCATTCGATGTCAGACGACCCCGAAACAGACTGCGACGCGACAGGTTGACCCCATCCGGCATAACGGCTCCTTGCTGCTGGTAATGGCGCACGAGTGAGTCCCATGACAGGTATTTTCAATACCTATTATAAGAGTGGGTGTATATTGCGGCCCTGACAAGTTCAGGGATATACCACCAGGGAGATAATCAGGGGGGATTCTTGCGCTGGATCAAACCCTTGGCGCAATAAAGAACAATGGGGGCAAGGCAAAATACCCCCATTTGAGGATTGCTTATTAATCGATGGCTATTTTTGTCGGCTGCCGTGGATCAGCCGCCGATGGAGGCCAGATGCGGGGTCATGCCGGCATTGCCTTCGTGCAGTCGATGGGTCGCCGCCTTGCCGGCAAGGGCGCTGCGGATCCGCTGCTGCAATTCATCCTGCTGGTCGTCGGCCGTCAACAGATCCCGCAGCTCCACCCCGTGATCGCCGAACAGACAGAGGTGCAGCTTGCCGAGGGAAGAGACCCGCAGCCGGTTGCAACCGGCACAGAAATCCTTGCTGTAGGGCATGATGAGCCCGACCCCACCCATCGACTCCGGGTGCATGAACACCTGGGCGGGGCCATCGTCGGCACCGCGCAGCTGCTGCAGCCAACCGGCATCGAGCAGACGCTGCTTGATGAGCGCCCCGCTGGCGTGATGATCGCGAAACAGGGTATCCATCTCGCCGGTCTGCATCAGCTCGATGAAGCGCAGCTCGATGGGCTTGTGCCGGATCCAGGCCAGAAACGCATCCAGCTGATGATCGTTGAGCCCCTTGAGCAGCACGGCATTGATCTTGACCGACTTGAAGCCGGCGACCAGCGCCGCTTCGATGCCATCCATCACCTCCGCCAGCTTGTTCTCACCGGTGATCTGGTGAAACTGGCGTGGATCCAGGCTGTCGACACTGACGTTGAGGGCGGTCAGGCCCGCATCGAACCACTCCTGGGCTCGCTCTTTCAAACGATAACCATTGGTGGTCATGGCCACCTTCTCGATGCCGGGGGTATTGGCCACCGTCTCTATGATGGCGGTGAAGTCCCGGCGCAGGGAGGGCTCCCCGCCGGTCAGGCGCACCTTGCGGGTGCCCATGGCGGCAAATCCGGACACGACGCGGCGGATCTCTTCCAGAGAGAGAAAGGGCTGACGCCCCGCCTTGTCACCGGCCGGTGGGCGGTAACCATCGGGCAGGCAGTAGGTACAGCGAAAATTGCACACGTCGGTGATCGACAGGCGCAAATAGTAGAAACGACGGGAAAAACCATCTTGCAGTGGCGACATAAACACCTTTCCAAATACGGGAGGCCAGGGCATTTCTTTCCTGACCCTTACAGCTCGAACATCGGCTGACGGCGGTTTCCCCCTATCATGAGGACTTAGGCAAAACCGCTCGGAGTTCATCTAGTTTTTCGATGCTAGCACAAGTTGGAGTACACTCCCATGCTACTTTGTGGGGTTATTGTCTGAAGTCGAGGAAGAGAGCCGGCATGGGAAAGTGGTTCAAGGTACATTCGGTCAGCAGCGCCATCGGACGCTCCATGGTGCTCATCCTGTTCATGGCAAGCCTGATCGCCGTGGTAGCCATGGTGACCCTGTTCTATTCGGTGCCCGACGCCAAGGCGATCAACCTCTCCGGCTCCCTGCGGATGCAGGCCTACCGCATGGCCTACGAGATTGAACAGGGCCAGCAGGTGCTGAGCCGGCTCGATCAGTTCGAGCAGACCCTGCACGCCGCCGAACTGCAGGAGACCCAGCGCTGGATCACTCCCGCCTCCCTGCGTCGCACCTATGGCGAGGTGCTGCAGCAGTGGCAGGTGATGCGCGAACACATCGAGAACGCCACCCCACGGCGCTACACCGACAACACCGAGCAGTTCGTCGCGGCCATCGACGACTTCGTCAACCAGATGCAGTACCACGTGGAGTTCAAGGTGCGCATGCTGGCGCTGGCCGAAGGGCTGGGGCTGCTCTCCATCATCACCATCGCCTGGTTCACGGTGCGCTTTACCCGCCAGCAGGTGGTGGCTCCGCTCAACCAGCTGGTCTATTGCGCCCGCCAGATCCAGCGCCAGGAGTTCGACCTGACCCTGCCCCCCCACTGTGAAAACGAGCTGGGGGAGCTGTCGGGGGCTTTCGTCACCATGGCCGACGAACTCGGCAAGCTCTACCGGGAGCTGGAGAGCAAGGTTGAAGAGAAGACCGCCAAGCTGCAGCAGGCCAACGACACCCTCTCCTTCCTCTACAGCACCGCCCAGAAGCTGCACGCGGCGCCGCTGAGCCGGCGTACCCTGCTCAAGCTGCTGGAGCGGGCGGCGGCCCACCAGCACATCGACTATATCCGGCTGACCCGCTTCGAGCACAATGCCATGCCGGACTACATCACCGGCCGCAAGGGCTGGCCCGGCGATCTGGATGCCGTGGTCAGCTTCTATCTGCAGATGGACGAGCAGGAGTATGGCCGGCTCGACGTCATCAGCAGCCACCCCATCGACGAGCGGCTGATGAAAAACTTCTCCATGCTGCTGGCCCAGGTGCTGCACAAGGATCAGACCCTGCTGCAACACCAGCGCCTGCTGCTGATGGAAGAGCGGGCCGTCATCGCCCGCGAGCTGCACGACTCGCTGGCCCAGGCCCTCTCCTATCTCAAAATCCAGTCCACCCTGCTCAAGCGCTCCTTCGCCAAAGGGGATACGGTCAAGGCCGAAGCCGCCATGCAGCAGATCGACGAGGGGCTTGGCAGCGCCTATACCCAGTTGCGCGAGCTGCTCGGCACCTTCCGTCTCAGCATTGGCGACGCCAACCTCGGTGAAGCCATCAAGGTGATGCTGGAGCAGCTCAAGCCGCAGACCCAGGCCGACATCAGGCTCCATTACGGTCTGGCCGATACCGATCTCGAAGCCGGTCAGCACATCCACATCTTGCAGCTGATCCGTGAGGCAGTGCTCAATGCCATCAAACATGCCAGTGCGCAAGTGATTGATGTTAGCTGTGAGACCCTCGCCGATGGTAACATCCAGGTTCAGATTTCAGATGATGGTGTCGGAATAGGGATCGCAAGCTCGGCGGTCAACCACTATGGCCTGAGCATCATGAACGAGCGTGCCAGCAAGCTGCATGGTCTGCTGACCATCAGCGAAAGGCCGCCCAGAGGCACCTGCGTACATCTGACCTTTCCCACCAGCCTAACAAGAGATGCCTGATGGACGAGATGAAATATAGTGTTCTGGTCGTGGATGACCATCCCCTCATGCGCAAAGGAATTGTGCAGCTGCTGGCCCTGGAGGAAAACATCGAAGTCGTCGGTGAAGCTTCCAACGGTACCGATGCCGTCGCCATGGCCAAGGAGTCCGAACCGGATCTGATCCTGCTCGACCTCAACATGAAAGGCCTCTCCGGTCTGGACACCCTCAAGGCGCTGCGCACCGAGGAAGTGACCTCCCGGGTGGTGATCCTGACCGTGTCCGACGCCCGTCAGGACGTGGTGGCGCTGCTCAAGGCCGGCGCCGATGGCTACCTGCTCAAGGATACCGAGCCAGAGATGCTGCTGGCCCAGCTGGCGGACGTGATGACAGGCAAGCAGATCCTGAGCGAGCCGCTGCGTCCCTACCTCGAGAACATTTACGAGCTGGATCACCTGCAGCAGAAGCTGGAGAGCTTAACGCGTCGCGAAATGCAAATCCTGCGCGAAATTGCAAAGGGCCTCTCCAACAAACAGGTCGCCTCCGTGCTCCATATTTCCGAAGGCACGGTCAAGGTACACGTCAAGAGCCTGCTCAAGAAGCTCGAGGCGCAAAGCCGCGTGGAAGCTGCTGTCATGTACCTGGAGCAGCGCAACTAAACGCCATCCCATCCAGCAAAAAGCCACCTTCCGGTGGCTTTTTTCATTCTCTGGCACAGTCGCTGCATTGTCCTATTCAGCAATTACTCAATGGAGGATGGAACATGAAACTTCAACCCTTGGCACTGTTCCCCTTGCCTTCCCACATACTGCCTGGTGGCAAGCTTCCTCTGCGTTTGTTTGAACCGCGCCACCTGCAGATGCTCAAAGAGTCATTCATCGATGACCAGGGCTTCGGCATCGTGATGGAAGAGGCGACGACGACTGGCAAGTCCGGGCGGATCCTGCCGGTCGGCACCCGGGTCAAAGTCACCGACTTTTACACCCTGAATGACGGCCTGCTCGGCGTCACCGTACTCGGCATGGAACGTTTCTGCATCCACGAGATGGAAACGGACGAGCTGGGTCTGCGCCGGGCCAGAGTCGAAGCCCTGCCCAACTGGCCGAGCACCCATTCAGACTTCAGCGACAAGCCGCTGGTGACCCGGCTGCGGGAAGTGTTTGAACAGTATCCGGAACTGGATGAACTTTACCCGGACAAGCAGTTTGACGATGCGGCCTGGCTTTGCCAACGCTGGCTCGAAATCCTGCCGATGCCGATCTATGAAAAGCAGATGTTGATTGCCAAACAAAATAGCGAAGCGGCCCGTCAATTCTTGCGCCGACTGATCGCACAGTGAGTCAGAAGTGTATTGCAAAATGCGAATATTCCGATAATGAAAACAAGAATTTCGCATTTTGCAAATAAAGCGCCCAATAGAAATCAATAACCGCGCTGCAAGCCGCATAAACTGGTTCTGAAAAGTTGGCACGACTTTTTCATATAGAATCGTACAACCCGATTTATCCCGTGCTCTCTTCAGTATTTGCTGAAGAATTGGTCAACCACCCAGGTTGACCATTTTTTTTAGCTGCGATCCGGCGCTGCGGGCTGAAAATGGCGCTGCAGACACTCCCGCAGCCGCATCAGACTTATCGGTTTGGCCAGAAAGTCATCCATCCCCTGGGCCAGGCAACGAGCCCTGTCTTCCGCCATGGCGTTGGCCGTCAGCGCCACGATGGGTACGCTACAACCCAGTTCTCGCAGACGCCGGGTCGCCTCCAGTCCATCCATCTGCGGCATCCGCATGTCCATCAGGATGAGATCCGGCCGTTGCTCTGCTACTTGGGCCAGCGCCTCCAGCCCGTTGGCCGCGACTCTGACCCGGCTAACCAGCTTTTGCAGCATGAGCGATACCACCAGCTGGTTGACCGGACTGTCTTCCACCACCAGCACATCCAGATCCTGAATGGGCTGCTGATCCGGCTCCGGCCGGCTGCTGCATTCGCATGGCAGCGCCATGCCCGGCAAATCAAACCAGAAGCAGCTCCCCTC
This sequence comes from Aeromonas sp. QDB54, assembly GCF_027707385.1. Classification (NCBI taxonomy): domain Bacteria; kingdom Pseudomonadati; phylum Pseudomonadota; class Gammaproteobacteria; order Aeromonadales; family Aeromonadaceae; genus Aeromonas; species Aeromonas sp. QDB54. The sequence goes on from NZ_JAPCIT010000004.1 coordinate 136,191, forward strand.
ACCAGGGGCACTGCGCAGCTGAATGCTGCCGCCCATCAACTCCACCAGCCGCTTGCTGATGGCCAGCCCCAGCCCGGTGCCCGAGAAACGGCGGGTGGCCGAACTATCGACCTGAGAGAAGGGTTCGAACAGCAGCGCCTGATCCTCGGCCGAGATACCGATCCCGCAGTCGGTCACCGAGACCCTCAACTGCTGTTCATACCAGCTCAGTTGCAGCAACACGCTGCCCTGACTGGTGAATTTCACCGCGTTGCCGAGCAGGTTGCTGATCACCTGGGAGAGGCGCACCGGATCCCCCTGCAACTGGGCTGGTACGGCGTCGTCTACCCGCCAACGCAGGTCGATGCCCTTGCTGTCCGCCTGCGCCAACAGCGGCTCGATGAGGGACTGGCAGAGCTGAGCCGGCTGCAGCGTCTCGCAGTGAAACTCCAGGGTATGGGATTCAATCTTCGAGAAATCGAGCACATCGTCGATGATGGTCTGCAGCAGGCGCGCCGCATGGGTGGCGTGGCCCAGCAGCGTCTGTTGCTGGGGCTCGAGCTGGGCGTGTTGCAGCAGGTCCAGCATGCCCAGCACCGCGTTCATGGGAGAGCGTATCTCGTGGGTCATCATGGCCAGGAACTGCGACTTGGCGCGGTTGGCCGCCTCCGCCTCGTCCCGCGCCCTGGCCAGCTCCTGCTCACGGCGGATCTGGTTGCCCACATCCCGCGCCGTGCCGCGATAACCGATGAAGGCGCCGGCCGCATCGAAACAGGGTTCGGCGTTGATCTCCATCCAGCGCGGCCCCTTGGCCAGGCTGACCTGGGCCCGCACCGCCCGCACCGGCAGGTGCAGACCGATGAGCCGGCGATACTTGCCCCATTCGGGGTCGCGCCTGTCATGGGCGTAATCGTAGAGGCTCTGGCCGGGTTGATGCACCAGCATGTCCCCCTGCTGGCCGGGGGCGGATACATAGCTCAGCCGGTGCTCGGTATCCGTCTCCCAGAACCAGTCGGACGCCATGCCGGCAAAGCTGCGAAAACGCTGTTCGCCCGCTTGCAGGGCCAGCGTTTTCAGCTCGACCTGTTCCTGTAGACGGGCTCGATAGGCGATGTTGACCAACGCCTGGGAGATAAGTGGACGGCAGCGCTGCATGGCCGCCTTGCTCTTGAGATCGAAGGTCCCCATCACGGCGTGACGGCAGATGAGCACGCCGGAAAAACCGGGAGCGCGCAAGCCCGTCATCATAACGCTTGCCCAGCCCGCCACATCGGCCAGCGGTGCCAGTTCCGGCAACTGGGTCGGATCATAGATGACCAAGGTCTCTCCCTCGATGGCACGAGAGAACAGCGGGGTCAGCTGCCAGCTGCGCCCCACTTCACCATCCTGGGTGCTGAGGTGGGTGATGCCGCCTTCTCCTTCCCAGGCCACCACATCCGCATGTTCGAAGCCGATGAAGGGCTTGAGCACCTGAATGAGGCTGTCCAGCACCTGCTCCAGCGTCTGGGCATCGGCCAGCGTCGCCACCCCGCACAACAGGGTTTGCGACTCCTGGCGGTATTTGGCCTCGCGTTCCCGGCAACGCACCAGCTCCACCAAGGTGGTCTGCAGCTTGTCGCCGAGGGCTTCCAGTTCCGTGTTACCTATCATCTTGTTTCCAGCGCAATGTCAGCTGTCGAGGAAGATCACGCTCGAGACCATCAGGTTACCGTGCGCCAGCTCACCATGGGGCAGGCGGCCCTGCTCGCCGAAGGTGAACGGGGTGATGAAGGGGATATCCCCCAGCCGGGTATGAAATTGATCGACAAATTGGCATAAGCTATCACCAAGAGCCAAGCGACAACCAGCACAAAAAATCACAAGGGCGCCAAACGGCTGCATCTCGGTGGCCATGCCGTACTCGGGTTCGATGCGGGTTGCATTCAGACTGCGTTGCAGCAAGCCCTCCTGACTGCTGTACATCAGCAGCAACCGCTCCCCGACCTGAGTATCGGTAAAGAGGCGCAATCCGCCACCTTCTGTCACGGCTTCCGGGTGGGAGAGCTTGTAATAGGGCATGTCATCCAGGGTGCCAACCTGTCTGGCCAGCGGTGACAGGGTGGTCTCCCGCAGGATGGGACCCACCGGCCAGGGGGTTGTCCGTCCGCTCCAGCGAGCGTAGACCTCGGCCGCCGGCTCATGATCGATGGTGAGGATCTCCCGTCCCGACAGGGCCGTAATGGTGCCGCGATATTCGGTGGGGACATAGCCGGAGTGAAACTGGAACGCCAGCTGGCAATCGGGATAGAGCACGGCCAGTGCGACGCCCTCGCGGGTACTGCCCTCATCCCAGCACAGCTGCCAGTCACCGCTGACGCTGTTGTCGGCGGCGGAGCCCCCGACAACCGGGACCGTCGTGCCCAGCTCGGCTTCGATGCTCTCCAGCATCGCCTCCTCCTGGCCCGGGCTGGCATGCAGCAAGATGAGTTGTGGCAGCTCGCCGGGGCGCCCCCCGTCGGCGATGGCACTGCGCAGCAGCTGGCGCACATCCACCGCATCCCCCGCCTGGCCCGCCACGCCGTAGGCTCCCTTGTCATCGTAGATGGCCGCCACTGCCAGACCGATCCCCTGGCGGGCATGATGGCCGGTCTGGGTCATGACCCCGCCACAGGAGCTGCAACCTATCATCCGAGACGACGGGAACTGCTGTTTGAAGTGATGGCGCAGTTCCTCGGCATCGTGAGCCTGAGTAAAATAGACCAGTAACAGCGAAGGGGAATGAGGTGATTGAGCGAGCAGCCGCTCACTTCCCTGCCGGGCAGCCAGCAGGGAAGTCTCTTCAAGAGAGTGAGCCGTCAGGAAGTTCAACACCATCTCCTAGTTGTTCATGATGCTGGGGGTAAGCAAAAATCATACCTTAATCAAACAATTATCCCGTCTTATCGATTAGAATCACATTCAATTGAGCCCAACCACAGGAAAACGGCATGTGGCAGAAGAACATCAATGATTTTGACCGGGTCGTCGCCATCGGTGGCGGCCACGGCATGGGCCGTGTGCTCTCTTCACTCTCGTTTCTGGGATCGCGCCTGACCGGCATCGTCACCACCACCGACGATGGCGGCTCTACCGGACGACTGCGCAAGAGCCAGGAGTGTATCGCCTGGGGGGATCTGCGCAACTGCCTTAATCAACTGGTGACCGATCCCAGTATCGGCAGCCTGCTGTTCGAATATCGGTTCGCCGGTCGCGGTGAACTGGCGGGCCACAACCTCGGCAATCTGATGCTGCTGGCGCTCGACAACCTCTGCGTACGCCCTCTTGATGCTATCAAGCTCATCAGCGACATGCTGAAAATAGAGTCACAATTGCTACCCATGTCTGAATTTCCCACCGACCTGTGCGCCCACACGGCCTGTGGCAATCAGATACTGGGGGAAGTCTCCATCGATCAGCTCGACACCCCGCCGCTCTCCCTCAGCCTGAGTCCGGAGGTACCGGCCACCCGCGAGGCGGTGCAGGCATTGGCACAGGCCGACATGATCATCCTCGGCCCCGGCAGCTTTCTTACCTCCATCATGCCGCCCCTGCTGCTGGCTGAGGTGGCCCAGGCCATCAACGAGAGTGATGCCATGCTGGTGTTCATCTGCAATCTGGTCGCCGAAAACGGTCCTGCCAGCCAGCTCAGCCTGCACAACCAATGGCGCTGGCTGGAATCACGGGTCGGAGCGGGTCGGGTCGATGCCATTCTGGCACCCGCGGGGGAATACCCGGCAGAGCTGGCTGGCCGATTGATCCTGGCCGAGCTGGGTGAGGCCGCCCTTCCCCATCGGCACGATCGCCTGAAATTGAAGCTGGCACTGGACAGGGTTATCCAGCAACTGGTTAATCAACGCTAATGGGCGGGTAGAGGATGGCAAGTCCGGCGCCCATGCGCCGGCTGCAGGGGCTCAGTGATAGTTGGCGAGGTGGGAGAGCACCTGGGGCAGGGATTGCTCCAGCTCGGCCAGCAAACGGGAGACTTGCTCGCCGTCTTCATGTTTGCAGGCTTGTTCCAGCGCCACCACCTGCTGGTAACTGAGCTGGGCACCATAGCTGCCGCAGGAGGACTTCATGCTGTGGGCAAGCCGGGCCAGTGCGGGCCAGTCCTGCTGTTCATAGAGCGGGCGCAGCTGGGCAAGCTGTTCCCCCACCTCTTCGATGAAGACCGAGATCACCACCGGCATCATCTCCTGGCCGATGTCTTCCGCCAGCTGTCGCAACACCTTCTGATCCAGCCACTCCATTCCGTCATCCTCCTGATGGTATTCAAACAGACCATACTATAGATGCCCGGCACGACTCAGTCACCTTTCATTGCCGTCAGAAAATCGAACTCAAACGGGACGTGAATGAGAAAAGTGTGATCAGGATCGCCTAACCAGACAATAGATGGCCGAGTTGCAACATAAATGTTGCCATGAAATTAACAATTAAATAACAATGGCGACCGTGAGAATGATGCGACTCAGCAACACCTCTCTCATCCCTTTTGCCTGTATGGCTGCTGCGAAGAACCAGGGTAGGATTCTACCCTGGTATTTTTTTATCTCTGGATCAGCTGATTGGCACCAACCCGCTCACCCAGCCGAAACAGACTGAACTCGCCCGGCGCCATTTTTACCCAGTCTTCATTACCGGTCAGCGGCCGGGTCGCAATCAGGGTCACCACATCGTCCGGTGTCGTCTCGCTCTGAAAGTCGATGGCGACATCTTCATCCAGCAGACGGGCCTCCCCGAACGGGGCTCGCCGGGTCAGCCAGTAGAGGTTGTTGCTGCAGTAGGTCATCACGAACTCCCCATCCGACAGCAACATGTTGAATACCCCCAGGCCGCGCAGCTCGTCGCACAGGGTCGCCAGGTAGCGAAACATGGCGGGGAAGTTGGCAGGGCGTCGGGGATATTTCTGTTCCAGCCGATCGAGCAGCCAGCAGAAGGCGTGCTCGCTGTCGGTGTCGCCCACCGGTCGATGGCGGCCGGTGGCCAACCCTTTGTAACCCGTCAACTGGCCATTGTGGGCAAAGGTCCAGTAACGGCCCCATAGCTCGCGGGTAAATGGATGGGTATTCTCCAGCGAGACGCAGCCGCGGTTGGCCTGCCGAATATGGCTGACCACGGCGCGGCTCTTGATGGGCAGCGCCTGCACCAGCCTGGCAATCGGCGACTGGGCGCTGGGCTCGGGATCCTTGAAGGTACGAAAGCCTTTCCCTTCGTAAAAAGTGATGCCCCAGCCATCCTTGTGAGGCCCGGTCTTGCCGCCGCGCAGCATCAGGCCGGTGAAGCTGAAGCAGATATCGGTCGGCACATTGGCACTCATGCCGAGCAGTTCGCACATAGGCTGCGGGCTCCTTGCTTACTTGACCATCTCATTGCCAATCGGCCGGCTCAGCCTGCGCTGACACCGGCCGCTTGCGCAAGATCCCGCCGGGACACGGCCAGACAAGGCACGACTATCCCGGCTCGAGACCCCTGCCTTACTTGGCCATCTCTTTTTCGACCAGCTGGATCAGGATATGGATCACCTTGATGTGCACTTCCTGAATGCGGTCGGCGTAACCAAAGTGCGGCACCCGGATCTCGACATCGGCCAGACCGGCCATCTTGCCGCCGTCCTTGCCGGTCAGCGCAATCACCTTCATGCCTTTGGCGTGGGCAGCCTCGATGGCTTTCAGGATATTGCCGGAGTTGCCGCTGGTGGAGATACCGAGCAGCACGTCACCGCGACGGCCGACTGCCTCTACGTAGCGAGAGAAGACGTAGTCATAGCCAAAGTCGTTGGACACACAGGAGAGGTGGCTGGGATCAGAGATGGCGATACCGGCATAACCGGGGCGGTTCTCGCGATAACGGCCGGTCAGCTCTTCGGCAAAGTGCATGGCGTCGCAGTGGGAACCACCGTTGCCACAGGAGAGTACCTTGCCTTCCTGCTTGAAGGAGTCAGCGAGCAGCTTGGCGGCCGCTTCGATGTCCTTGAGATTTTGCTCATCTGCCAGGAACGCCTGGAGCACGCTGGCAGCTTCGGTCAATTCATTGCGGATCAGTTCTTGGTACATGATGTCTCTTCCAAAATATGGGCCGCGCCATTGTCGCACAAGCCAATCCCGGAGTCGCCCCCTGCCCGTCACGCGCCCCTCTGCAGGACGTTATGCCGATCACAGAGCCAAGGTAACAAGCTTGTAAACAGCTTGATAAGTTTGTGCGTATGAATTACAACAGGGACCATATCCAACAGGTCAGACCTCTGGATCAGTTCAACCATATTCACCCAACTTCGGCAACTCATGCAAGGAGCGAAAAATGACGACGACCCTCACTCTGCTCGGAGTGATCCTGGTGATCGGCGCCATGGCTTATCGCCGGGCGTCTCTGTTCACCTCCACGCTTGCCACTGCGGCAGCCCTGATTGTCGGCACCCTCTATGGCCACGTCCCCCTGCTGGTCTGGGCGCTGTTTGCCGTGATCGCCATCCCCCTCAACCTGGTGGATTTTCGTCGCAACCAGCTGACCAAGCCGCTGTTCAAACTCTACAAATCCATCATGCCGGAGATGTCCCGCACCGAGAAAGAGGCCATTGAAGCGGGCACCACCTGGTGGGAAGCAGACCTGTTTGCCGGCAACCCGAACTGGAAGAAGCTGCACGCCATTCCGGTCAGCACGCTGTCTGCCGAAGAACAGGCGTTTATGGACGGTCCGGTTGAAGAAGTGTGCCGCATGGTCAACGACTGGGAAGTGACCCACGAGCGAGCCGACCTCTCTCCCGAAGTGTGGCAATACCTGAAGGACCACAAGTTCTTCGCCATGATCATCAAGAAGAAATATGGCGGGCTGGAATTCTCCGCCTATGCCCAATCCTGCGTGCTGCAAAAGCTGTGCGGCGCCAGCGCCGTGCTCGCCTCCACCGTTGGCGTGCCCAACTCGCTGGGCCCGGGTGAGCTGCTGCAACACTATGGCACCGACGAGCAGAAGAATTACTACCTGCCCCGTCTGGCGGTCGGCAAAGAGATCCCCTGCTTCGCCCTGACCAGTCCCGAAGCGGGTTCAGACGCCGGCTCCATCCCCGACTTCGGCATCATTGCCAAGGGTGAATGGGAAGGAGAAGAGGTGCTCGGCATGCGCCTCACCTGGAACAAGCGTTACATCACCCTCGCCCCCATCGCGACCGTGCTGGGTCTGGCCTTCAAACTGCGCGACCCGGATCACCTGCTGGGTGACGAAGAAGAGCTTGGCATCACCTGCGCCCTCATTCCGACCCACATCAAGGGAGTCGACATCGGCCGCCGCCACTTCCCGCTCAACGTGCCGTTCCAGAACGGCCCGACCCGCGGCAAGGACGTGTTCGTCCCGCTCGACTTCATCATCGGCGGCCCGGCCATGGCTGGCCAGGGCTGGCGCATGCTGGTGGAGTGTCTGTCGGTCGGACGCGGCATCACTCTGCCCTCCAACAGCACCGGCGGCGTCAAGATGCTGGCCTTGGCGACCGGCGCCTACAGCCGTATCCGTCGCCAGTTCAAGCTGCCTATCGGCAAGATGGAAGGGATTGAAGAGCCGCTGGCCCGTCTCGGTGGCAACGCCTACATCATGGGGGCCGCCGCCAACCTGACCGTGACCGGCATCGACCTGGGCGAGAAACCCTCGGTCATCTCTGCCATCGTCAAATATCACCTCACCGACCGCGCCCAGAAGTGCATCATCGATGCTATGGACATCCACGGTGGCAAGGCCATCTGCATGGGCCCCAACAACTATCTGGCCCGCGGCTATCAGGGTGCCCCCATCGCCGTCACGGTAGAAGGGGCCAACATCCTGACCCGCAGCATGATCATCTACGGTCAGGGCGCCATCCGCTGCCACCCGTACGTGCTGCCGGAGATGCTGGCCGCCAGCCACCCGGATCAGGAACAGGCCCTCAAGGACTTCGACAAGGCGATGTTCAGCCACGTCGGCTTTGCCATCAGCAATCTGGTGCGCAGCTTCTGCTTAGGGTTAACCGGAGCCCGCTTCGCCGCCGCGCCGTTCAAGGATCAGACCAAGGGCTACTACCAGCAGCTCTCCCGCCTCTCTGCCAACCTGGCCTTCCTGTCAGACATGGCGATGGGCACCCTGGGGGGCGAGCTCAAGCGCAAGGAGCGGGTCTCCGCCCGTCTTGGCGACGTGCTGAGCCAGCTCTATCTGGCCTCCAGTGCCCTCAAGCGCTATCAGGATGAGGGTCGTCAGCACGCCGACCTGCCGCTGCTGCACTGGGCACTGCAAGATGCCCTGTTCAAGGCGCAGGAAGCTATCGACGAATTGCTGCGCAACTTCCCGAATCGCTGGATTGGCTTGGCTCTGCGCGTCATCGTGCTGCCGCTGGGTCGCGACCTGAAGCGCCCGAGCGACAAGCTGGACAGCCAGGTCGCCCGCCTGCTGCAAACTCCGAGTGAAGCCCGCAGCCGTCTGGCCCAGGGGCAGTATCTCACCCGCGAAGAGGGCAACCCCTTCGGCCTGCTGGAGCAGGCGCTGGACGACGTGCTCTCTGCCGAGCCGCTGTTTGAGAAAGTATGCAAGGCTGACGGCATCAAGCGTCCGTTTATGCAACTGGACAAGGTGGCAGAGATCGGCCTAGCGCAGGGAGTTCTCAACCAGACCGAAGCGGACCTGCTGCGCCGCGCCGAAGAGAGCCGCCTGCGCACCATCAACGTCGATGATTTTGATCCCATCGACCTGGTGGCCAACAAAGCGCTGTTCGAGCCATCGGCCTATCACAGAGCCGCCTGACAGACACATAGATAGTCAAACGCCTCCCATGTGGAGGCGTTTTTTTAGGGGGCCGGAACAGGATGACGACAAAGAGATTTCACAGATCAAATTTTATTTCTCAATAAGTTTCCTATCCTTAGTGAAGCAGTTAATGTAAGCACAGGATCCCAAACAGGATTGCATGATGGATGACCAAATCCTGATTATTGACGATGACGATCTGCCCCTTCTCGATGACCAGCAGGCTGGATGGAAGGTGATGATTGTGGACGATGAACCCGAGGTTCATCGCATCACCAAGATCACCCTGAGCAAGTTTGAATTCGATAATAGACCCATTGAATTTTTGCATGCTTATTCAGCCGCCCAGGCCAGGGAGTTGCTCGCCAAGACTCCGGACGTAGCACTGCTGCTGCTGGACGTGGTCATGGAGGTCGATCACGCCGGCCTCGATGTGGTCAAATTCGTGCGCGAGGATCTGCAAAACAAGATGGTGCGCATCGTACTGCGCACCGGCCAACCCGGTCAGGCCCCGGAAGATGACGTGGTCACCAACTACGACATCAACGACTACAAGGACAAGACCGAGCTCACCTCCCAGAAGCTGCGCACCCTGCTGCGGGCCAGCCTGCGTTCATATCGCGATATTCGCACGCTGGAGAGCAATCGCCAGGGACTGGAAAAAGTCATTGAGGCCTCCAAGGGGATCTTCGAGAAACGGGCGCTGCGCCAGTTTGTCGAAGGCGCTCAGGAACAGCTCGGGGCCCTGCTCAGCCTGGAAGAGTCGCAAATCTACGACGTGAAGCAGTTCGCCTACGAAGTGCGGGATCAAATTCTGGAGCCCCTGCTGCCGGGCCACCCGTCACTGCGACTGGCGGATGCCCCCTCTATTCTGCGCCAGGCCATGGCCAATCGTGCCAACGTCTATGATGGCAACCAGATGGTGCTCTACTGCCAGAACCCCCGTCATCACCTGCTGTTTCATATCGAGACCACTCGTCAGCTCAGCCAGATGGACATGGGGCTGCTCAGCCTGTTTACCGAAAACATCATAGTGGCGCTGGAGAACATCCGGCTCAACGAGGTCATCGCCGACAACCAGCGCGAGATCATCTATCGGATCGGCGAGCTGGTGGAGACCCGCTCCAAGGAGTCCGGCCTGCACGTGAAACGGGTCGCCCTCTACACCGAACTGTTCTGCCAGCTGCTTGGCATGAGCGAGGAGCAGAGCGAGCTCATCAAACGCGCCTCCCCGCTGCACGACATCGGCAAGGTGGGCATCCCGGATGCCATCCTCCACAAACCGGGCAAGCTGACCCCCGAGGAGTGGGAGATCATGAAGACCCACGCCCAGCTGGGACAAGACATGCTCTCCGGCAGCGATCTGGCGCTGTTCCAGATTGGCGCGACCATCGCCGGCAACCACCATGAAAAGTGGAATGGCAGCGGCTATCCCCGTGGCCTCAAGGGTGATGCCATTCCGTTGGAAGGGCGGGTGGTGGCGCTGGCCGATGTGTTTGATGCGCTCGGCTCGGATCGCTGCTACAAGAAGGCCTGGCCGCTGGACAAGGTACTGGCGCTGATCCAGGAAGAGAAAGGTCAGCACTTCGATCCCCAGTTGGTAGAATTGATGCTGGCCAACCTCGACAAATTCCTCGAGATCCGCGATCAACACAAGGACATCTACGTCGGGGAACATTGATGCTGAAAGGTTGTAGCTAACCCGTCTGCCCATGAATAACAAAGCCGCCGTGATGGGCGGCTTTTTCATGCGGTTGCCCGGTTATTGTTCGGGCAGGTTCAGATCCAGTTTGGCTTCCGGCTTGGCGCTTTCGCTCTCGGCCTTCTGCGCCGCCATCGCTTTTTTCAGTGCCCGCCGCTTTTGCAGCAAGATGAAACCGATGCCGCCCAGCAAGACCAGCAGGATGCCGACTCCACCCAACAGCCAGATCAGCCAGCCGCTGCTCTGTTTTTCCTCGAATTTCACCTGGTTGGGCACTGCCGCCGAGGTTTCAGAAGCCGCAGAGGCCGCCGATGGCTCAGCCGCAAGCACCGGGAAGATATTGAACGATTTCACCGGCAGCGTGACCTGGATCTCGCGGCCCAGCCGGGTCGTGCCAAACAGGGTGGCGTTCACCTCATACTGGCCGACCTCCTTGATGGCGGAGAGATCCACTTCCACCCGGGGTTCGGTCGCCACCGCATTGAACGCCATGCTGGCTCCCACCGTGTTGGTCGCCTTACCTTCAATTACCACGGAGGCCGGATCCAGCTCATCGGCATCGATCAGGAAGGAGAGCTTGGCGCCAAACTCCTGCGAGGGAGGCGCCAGGGTATAGTTGACCGGCAACGGGTAGATCAGCACGTCCTGATAGCGAGCGCGGGAGAACACCTGATTGCCCGTGCTATACATGGCCCGGTATTTTCCCGCAGCCACATCCAGCACCGCCTCGGCGGTCATGATGCCGTCACCCGGCACCTCGTCGAGCCCCTTGCCATCGTCACGATAGTGGCCGAGCACTTCGTTAACGATGGGCTCATCCTCCTGCTTGGCGTCGTTGAAACGCTGCAATCGCACCGTCATGCCAAGGTCGGTGAGGTAATAGCCCGCCTTGGGCGGTGCATCGTCGATCAGCAGCCAGGACTTGAGCTTGACCCTTTCCCCCTGATAGAGCTGGGTCGGCAGTTGATCGGTTTCCAGCCTGATGTTCGACAGCAGGCGCACCCGGTTGTCCGGGTCCACCTCGCCGATGGCCTGCCAGGGGCCTGGCATGGGATCACGGATGGTGATGAGATCCTGATCCTTGAGCGCCAGCCAGCCCACATCGGGGGGCGTCACCTTGCCCACATAGAGCTTGCTGCCGTCCGGACGCACCAGGATCACCGACGGGGTGCCCGGCTTGCGCGTCACGATGAAGGTGATCTCTTTCACCCCGTAATCAATGCGAAAGCGATTGTCGAGCAGGGGAATGTCGGAGGGGGCAAACACCTCGTTGGCCGAGGCCGTCAGCGAGGCCAATAACAGCAGGCCGCCCCATAGCTTGCTCATTGCCGCCACAGGCAGGCTCCTCCCTTTTTCTGCACCAGATCCAGCCGCGCCTCGTGCACCGCCTCAATCTCGGCGCTGGCACGGATCACCTTGAGCGGTGGGCGATTGCTCTCCAGCCGGCGGATGCTGGTGTCCTGGTTGCTCTCATTCTCACTGCTCTCGGTAGCCAGATTCAACTTGGTCTGGCCACCCGTCATCAGCAGGTAGACGTCCGCCAGGATCTCCGCATCGAGCAAAGCCCCGTGCAGGGTACGGTGCGAGTTGTCGATGCCGTAGCGATCGCACAGCACGTCGAGGTTGTTGCGCTTGCCGGGGAACAGGTCCCGCGCCATCGCCAGAGTATCCGTGATACCGCAGATGTCGGCAGTCTTGAAATTGAGGCCGAGCTTGCCGAACTCATAGTCCATGAAGCTCACGTCAAACGGCGCGTTGTGGGCAATCAGCTCGGCACCGCGGATGAACTCGATGAACTCGTCGGCGATCTGGCTGAACGACGGCTTGTCACGCAGGAACTCGTCGGTGATGCCGTGAACCTGGATGGCCTCGGGGTCCACCAGCCGATCCGGCTTGATGTAGACATGGAAGTGGTTACCGGTCAGCTTGCGGTTGATCACCTCCACACAGCCGATCTCGATGATGCGGTGTCCCAGATAGACGGGGCCACCGGCGGTGTTCATACCTGTGGTTTCAGTATCCAGAATGATCTGGCGATTCAGTTGGGGTGTGTTCATGATCCAATCTATGTCAAACTTCGGCTTTACCCGCTAGTTTACCCCAAGACTCATGCTAAAAAAGATCGATTTGTATACGGATGGTTCCTGTCTCGGCAACCCGGGCCCTGGCGGCTATGGTGCCGTCATGGTCTATGGCAAGCACCGCAAGGAGCTCGCCGCCGGTTTTCGCCTCACCACCAACAACCGGATGGAGCTGATGGCCGCCATCATGGGGCTGCGCACCCTGAACGAGCCCTGCCAGGTCAGACTCACCACCGACAGCCAGTATGTGCGCCAGGGGATCACCCAGTGGATCATCGGCTGGAAGAAGAAAGGATGGGTGACAGCCAGCCGCCAGCCGGTCAAGAACGTCGATCTCTGGCAGGCATTGGATGCGGAAGTGGCGCGCCATCAGATCGAATGGCTCTGGGTCAAGGGGCACTCCGGTCACCCGGAAAACGAACGCTGTGACGAGCTGGCCCGCGAGGCCGCCAGCGGCAAACAGCTGGCCGAGGATACCGGCTACCAACCCTGACGCGCCATGCCCGGCGTCGCAATCGACTCGGGCAAGCGCCAGCGGCGGCGTACCGGCGTCAACGGAAAGCGCCGCTTGCGCGCCGCTATCACGTAAACGGACGCAAACGGCCTGCAATAATCCCGCCCCACACTCTCCCGCCACCAGCCTATTCGGCTCTGCTTGCCCATGAACGAGTAGCCAAAGCGCTCGTCAAACATCACTTCACACCCGAGCAGCTGCAGCCAGTCGGTGACCCGCGCCGGAGTGAACATGCGGGCCGACCAGGGCAGATGTTGACGCAGGAAAGGCAGGCAGTGGCCGATACCGACCAGGCTGAGCGGATTGTAGCCGCTGACGATAAGCCATCCATCGTCGGTCAGCACCCGCTCCGCCTCGCGCAGCACCTGATGCGGGTCGGGTGAAAAGTCGAGACAGTGGGCCAGCAGGCAGGCATCCACGCTGCCGGTGCGCACCGGCAAGGCCAGTGGGTCGCCCTTGAGATCCAGCAATCTGCCGCTGGGGGCGACCCCTATCTGGTGGCGAATGGAAGAGCAGCCGCAGGAGAGTTCGGCGCTCAGTGCCCCGACTTTAAGCAGATGATAACCAAACAGATGTGGACACCAGCTGTCGAGCCGTTCCTGGATCTCGGCCGCTACCCAGTCCCCCATGGGCAGTGCCGACCAGCTGGTCGGGATCTCGATTTGTTGTTCGGTACGTGCCACCTGCATAATAGGGCTCAACTTGGGGTTCGAACGCCATCCAGTTATATAAGATACCCTCCATAAAGAGAAGCAGACTCATGTATCCAGTGATCACAGTTCCTGCCTTTAACGACAACTACATCTGGTTGATCCGACACGAAAATCACTGCCTGGTCGTCGACCCGGGCGATGCCGAACCCGTGCTGGAGCGACTGGCTGCACTGGAGCTGCAGCTCGACGCGATCCTGCTGACCCATCACCACCACGATCATGTGGGAGGCGTCACCGCCCTGCTCGGCCACTTTCCCCACGCCAGACTCTATGGCCCCAAACTTGACCCTATGCCTGCTCATCACGGCCAGTGGCTCGATGACGGGGATCAGATCAACTGGCATGGGCTGAGTCTCGAGGTGATCCATGTGCCCGGCCATACCCATGGCCACATCGCCTATTACGGCCATGGCATGCTGTTTTGTGGCGATACCCTCTTCAGTGCCGGTTGCGGCCGCCTGTTCGAAGGTACCCCGGCCCAGATGCACGCCTCATTGCAGCGACTCGCCACCCTGCCCGACGATACCCTCATTTATTGTGCCCATGAGTACACCCTCTCCAACCTGCGTTTCGCCTACGCGGTCGAGCCGGACAACCAGGCGATCCAGCAGCGGATTGGACTGATCAGCAAGCTGCGCCAGCAGGGTCTGCCGAGTCTGCCCTCACGGCTGGGGGATGAGCGGGAGTTCAACGTTTTTCTGCGATGCGAACAGGATTCCGTGAAATTTTCTGCTGAGAAACACGCCTTAAAATGCTTGGAAAATCCAGAGGATACCTTCACCGTGCTGCGATCCTGGAAGGACGTTTTTTGAACAAACCTTGATCAGGGGGCCATTGCCCCTTATGATGCGAGCTGTTTTTCCTAAAGATGACCTGAGCGAGATGAAGGTACGAACGGCCTTATTGGCGGCGCTGTTTCTCAGCGGCTGCCAAAACCTGAGCCATCAGGATGACCGGGCGCTAACGGCAATCGAGCCGATCAAGTCCCCCCAAGTCAACAAAAAAGCGTATAAAAAACATTCGGCGCGCTTCCTGTTCGGAGACGAACAGATCGACGAACTGGATGACACCGATAACCTGTGGGTGCGTATCAGCGATGATATGCAGTTTGATCCGCAGGAGAACGACCGTGTCCGCCAGCAGCGTGATTGGTTGTTGCGCAATGATAAGCATCTGGCGACCATTGCCAGCCGGGCTGAGCCCTACCTGTATCTGATGGTAGAGGAAATCGAACGGCGTGAGCTGCCAATGGAGCTTATTACCATCCCCATGATCGAGAGCATGTTCGATCCCCACGCCCGTTCCCGCAGCAATGCGGTG
Organism: Aeromonas sp. QDB54; assembly: GCF_027707385.1. NCBI lineage: Bacteria > Pseudomonadati > Pseudomonadota > Gammaproteobacteria > Aeromonadales > Aeromonadaceae > Aeromonas > Aeromonas sp. QDB54. The sequence continues at coordinate 151,275 of NZ_JAPCIT010000004.1, forward strand.
GGTCTGTGGCAGTTCGTTCCTGCGACCGGCAAGAACTTCGGCCTGCGCCACGACAACTGGTACGACGGCCGCCGCGATGTACTGGCCTCCACCAATGCCGCGCTGGATTATCTGGAGTACCTGAACCGTTTCTTCGACGGCGACTGGCTGCAGACGCTGGCGGCTTACAATGCCGGTGAAGGACGGGTGCGCAACGCCATCACCCGCAATCAGAAGGCAGGCCGACCAACCGACTACTGGTCACTCGATCTGCCCCGCGAAACCCGGATGTATGTGCCCAAGATCCTGGCCATGGCCGACATGATCCGCAATGCGGACAAGTACAATGTCACCCTGCCGGTACTGGCCAACAAGCCTCAGCTGCGGGTGGTCAACACCGGCGGCCAGATCGATCTGAACGTGGCAGCCCAGCTGGCAGGCCTGCGTCCGGCTCAGCTGAAAGAGGTCAATCCGGCCCTGACGCGCTGGTCGACCTCACCCAAGGGGCCCTATCGCCTGCTGGTACCGGTCGAGTATGCCGATACCCTGGAGCTGGCCCTGGCCGATCTGCCCCAGAGCGAGCGCATCCGCACCCGCTCCTATCAGGTCACCAGCGGCGACACCCTCTCCCGCATCGCCCAGAATCACGGGGTGAGCGTGCAGCAGCTCAAGCTGGCCAACAACCTGAGTGGCAACCACCTGCGCCGTGGCCAGACCCTGATGATCCCGACCAGCGGCAGCAAGCCGGCGGTCAGTCAGAGTGCCCAGAGCAAGCCACAGCAGCTCGCCAGCCGCAGTGCCGGCAAGATCCAGTACAAGGTGCGTGCCGGTGACAATCTGTGGAGCATCAGCCAGGCGCACGGGGTCACCCATGACGAGCTGGCCAAGTGGAATGGTCTCAATGCCAAGTCGGCCTTGAAGCCTGGCATGAAGCTGGTGGTCTGGCCCAAGCAGGGCAAGAGCAGCAACAAGTCCATGGTCTATCAGGTACGCCGCGGTGATTCCCTCTCCTCCATCGCCGCCCGTTTTCAGGTTGCCGTGATGGATGTGATGCGCTGGAACCAGCTGGGCAAGAGCGATTACCTCAAGCCGGGTCAGGAGCTGACCCTGTTCGTGAAGAACAACAGCTGATCGTTCATCACTGCATAAAAAAATACCCCGCCAAAAGCGGGGTATTTTTTTATCTGGCACAGGCCACCCTGGTGGCCTGTACGGATTCAGGGAGTGATGGCCTGAGCCGCAAAACGGGCCATGATGGGGTTGTGATCCGAGGCATCGGTCGCCGGGCTGCTCACTTCCACCAGGTCCAGGTTGCGGTAGTAGAGGTGATCGAGCGGTCGGCCGAAGGCGGTCCGGCGCAGATCCGGCACCGGGATCGCCTCCTGCAGCCCCAGTTCGCCCACCAGCTTGTTCAGCCAGAATTCGCGCTTGTCGCTCCAGGTGTTGAAATCCCCGGCCAGAATGACCGGGCCCTGATGGCGATGGATGAGGGCGGTCAGATCGTTGAGCTGCTCGCGAAAGGTCGCCATCCCCAGCTCGAAATTCACCGCATGCAGGTTCACCACCAGCACGCCGTCAGGATCCCCCTGCAAGGGGTAGAGGCTGACCAGACCGGATTTGGGGATGCGCAGCAGCGGCTCGGGGGAGCGCACACCGCACACGAACGCCTGTGGCGTCTTGGCGACCGTCATCACGCCGAAGGAGACACCGCCCTGGGTAAAGGCTTGCAATTGCTGCCACTGGAAATCACCGGCCTTCAGCCATTCCAGCATGTCGGGGCGGGTCGCCGACTCCTGCAGCAGTACCAGATCCTGGGATTTGGCATACTCGTCCAGCCCCTCGCGCCAGTTTTTACGCTGACCCTTGTAGAGATTCCAGACGGTAATGCCGAACTCGCGTGGCAAGGCGGTGGAGGCCAGTGCCACCAGCGGCGGCTTCTGGCAGTTGGCGCCGGGAATGATGCCCTGCGCCGTGACCAGGTGATCCTGATCCGGCACCTCGAAACAGCCGACCAGTCCCAACGTCAGCAGCGACGTACCCAGAATGCGATAACTATTTTTCATTGGCTAACAACCACCTGCCTCTGCATTGTGTCCTGACCATCACAAATGTCATCGCTGCCGACTAGGCTGATAGCTCGTGTCCGGCCCGGCTCCTCCAGAAGGAATTCAACGATGGCGAGACAGCACCAGTACCGCGTGACATTTTATGATCAACAAGGAAATTGTCATCAAGTGGAGCTTTCCACCGTCTATCAGATCAGACGGGATCCCCAGTGCGATCTCTGCCTGTTCGACACCCAGCAGTGCGTCGGCTCGGAAGAGATGCTGGAACGCATGATACGGCAAAAAACCGGGTTTGAGCAGGAAATATCCATCATCAACGCCCGGCTTATCTGAGCCAGATCAGACCGGTACCGGACGGGATTTTCCCTGTTCGTCGATGGCGACATAGGTGAAGATCCCTTCGGTCACGCAGTAGCGCTGGGCCTCGTTTTCACGCAGCACCGGCTTGACCCACACCTCCAGCTTCAGCCGCATGGAGCTGCGACCGATCTTCAGGCAGCGCCCGTAACAGCACACCACGTCGCCCACCTTGACCGGGCTGTGAAAGGTCATGCCCTCGACGGATACGGTACAAATACGTCCTTTTGCCAGCTCCTTGGCCATGATGCCCCCACCTATATCCATCTGGGACATGATCCAGCCCCCGAAGATATCGCCATTGGGGTTGGTATCGGCTGGCATTGCCAGGGTTCTCAGCAACAGTTCCCCATCGGGGTGACGTCTTGTATCTACCATCTTTACCGCTCTCTCTGTATGGATGGCGGCATGATAGGGGGCGAGCCCCCCCTTGGCAAACCTCAATTGCCCGCCGCACCACACCATTGGAGCCACCTGTACCCCACCTCGCTCCCCGCTCTATAGCACCGGGCGGGATACTCAGTGACCCCGGGCCGCCAGCTCGGCAAACCAGTGCGCCGGGTCGGGCCAGCGATAGACAAAACCGAGCTGCTCGCAGATGAGCAGCCCCTCGACGGGGACAAACCGGCCCGCCGGCTCGATAAAGACCGGGACTGGCAGGCCCAGCTGACGTGCGGCAAAGGGGTAGAACTGCTCCCGGCGCGGGTGCACCGGCGCACTCAGGTTGTAGGCATCCCCATCCTTTCCCTGTGCCAGCAACAGCTGACAGGCGGCTACCACGTCATCCAGATGCACCAGGTTCACCGCCTGACCGCCCCCTTCCAGGGTCTTGCCCGCCAGGAAGCGACCGGGATGGCGCTGTGGCCCGTACAGCCCGGCCGGGCGCAGCACCATGGCACAGGGAATACCGGCCCCCATCGCCGCCTGCTCGGCGGCCAGCATCCGCATCCCGCGCTCGTGGGCAGGCATGGGGTGTTCATCCTCCCCCTGCCCCGGCGCCCAGACCGAAGTGGCACTCACGAACAGCAGCCGCTGCACGCCGGCGGTCTGCGCCAGTTCGGCCACCCGCCCGATGGCGGCCGGGTAATCCTCGACCTTGCTCGGCGGCACGCAGATAACCAGCTCACTGCAGCGAAACGGCAGGGCGGTCAGCCCGGTGCCCAGTTGCAGTGGCCAGGCCTGCAACCCCCCTGCCGTCAGCTGTGCGGCTTTCTGGGCCGAGCTGACCGTCACCGCCACCTCGCGGCCCTCGGCCTGCAGCGCCCGGGCCAGCGGCAACCCCAGCCAGCCAGCGCCCACGATCCCCGTCTGGTATTCACTCTCTGTTGTCATGACAAAATCCTGGCAAAAAAAAACGGCCATCCATGATGACCGTCGAAAGTAACGAAGGAAATAGCTGGATTAACCAGTTACCTCCCACAGCGGGAAAATCGGGAGCGCAGGCTCCTAATTCGTGGGGCCTATGCTAGTGGCAGGCAGTCCAAAAAGCTTTGAAGCGGATCACAGTTGAAAAGGATTTCTGAAAACGCTTTCAATTTTTCCGCAAAACAGGGGAGCGACATTGGCCCATTCAGGGCCAATGTCGGCCACTCAGGCGACGGATTCCCGTCTGACCAGCTCGGCCTCGAACTTGAGCTCCAGCCCCTCGGCCGGTTTGTGATCCAGCAGGCTCAGCGCCAGCTCGGCAGCCCGGCCGCCCATCTCCTCAATGGGGTAGCGCACCGTGGTGAGCTTGGGATAGATGTAGCGGGCATAGGGAATGTCATCGAAACCCACCACCGAGATCTGCTGCGGGATCTTGTATCCCCGCTCCAGCAGACAGGAGATGGCCCCCGCCACCATGGCGTCGTTGAAACCGAGCACGGCGGTAAACTCAACCCCCCGATCCAGCAGCTCGCCCATCGCCACGTAACCGCCGTTCTCGTCGGCGAAGGCGCGGCCGATGAGGGCAGGATCAAGCGCGATGCCGGCCCGCTGCAGGGCGTGATGATACCCCGCCATCCGCTGCTGGCCATCGACGAACTCTTCATCGTCCGAGGTGACGAAGGCAATCTTGCGATGGCCCGCATCCAGCAGGTGCTGGCAGGCGGTGGTGATGCCGGCCTGGTTGTCCAGCCAGACGCAGCGATCTTCGGCGCCCGGCACCTGGCGATTGATGAAGACCACCGGGGTGCTGCCCGCCACCAGCTCGCTCAGCTCCTCGTCGGGCAGCGCCTTGCTGTGCAGGATCAGCGCATCGCACTGGCGCTGCAGCAGCGCCTGGATGGCGTGGCGCTCGCGCACCTCGTCGTGGTTGCCGGACATGACGATGGTGAACTTGTCCGCCTTGTCCACCACGCTCTCGATGCCGCGCATCATCTGGGCGAAGAAGGGGCCACCACACAGATCCCCCACCAGCACACCGATGCAGTTGGAGCGCTTGCTGACCAGCGCCTGGGCAAAGCTGTTGGGACGAAAATTGAGTTCCTTCATGGCCGCCATGACGGCCTCACGCTTTTCTGGTGCCACCTGCGCCGTGTTGTTGATGACTCGCGACACAGTTGAAATGGACACATTAGCCAACCGGGAAACGTCTTTAATCGTTGCCACTATCAATTCCTTTGTTGGGGGAGCCTGTCTGTGTTGAACGGGCGATTATAACGAACCTGCCAGACCAAGAGATGGCGCCCGATCACCTGGCAGGTTTCCTTTTGTAACAAAACCTTATGGGATAATAACCATTTTGGGGAGGGAATGGGAATCCGGCTGCCGCCAGGGCGGCAGCCGTCTCAATAAGCGTGACTCAGCTCGCGCTCGGACATGAAGCGCAGCGGCTGCTGCAGCTTGTGCTGATAGATGAGATCGAACGACAGCACGTTCTGCACATAGTTGCGCGTCTCCTTGTAGGGAATGCTCTCGACCCAGACATCCATCGGCTTGTCCGCACTCTGATCGCGCCAGCGTTTCACCCGGCCGGGGCCGGCGTTGTAGGCCGCCGCCGCCAGGATCCGGTTGCCATCGTACACATCCAGCAGCCGCTTGAGATAGGCGCTGCCAAGGCGGATGTTCATGGCGGGATCAAACAGCTGCTGCTCGTTGCGATAGGGCACTCCCAGCTTGCTGGCCGTCTCCTTGGCAGTGGTCGGCATCAGCTGCATCAGTCCCCTCGCCCCGACCGGCGACTGTGCCAGCGGGTAGAGCGCACTCTCCTGCCGGGAAATGGCGTAGAGCAGGCTGGTGTTCATGGTCCGCTCCTGCGCCATCTGGGAGAAGGTGTGCTTGAGCGGCAGCGGGAAGCGCAAATCGAGGGCATCCCAGGCCTCGGCCCGGATGCTGGCCAGAATGGCCAGTTCATGCCAGCCCTGGTTGAGGGCGATGTGGCCGAACTCGAGGCGCTGGGCCACCGGATTGCGATCCATGTTGTGGATCCACTCCGCCCGCGCCGCCGTGATCTCGTTCATGTCGAGCAACTCGCGCACCCGCAGCAGGAAGGGCCAGCGGCTGCTGGCGGTGCGCCAGTCCGGCACCTTCTTCGCCACGCTCTGATTCTTCATCCGATAGGGCACGCCGCTGCGCTGCGCTGCCATGAAGCCATAGAAGCCACGCAGATTGGCGGTCTCCAGATAGAGATCCCGCGCCGGTTTCTGCTGACCCTGTACCTCCAGCGAGCGCGCCAGCCAGTAGCGCCAGCGATCCTCCTTCTGCAGGGCCATGGGCATCCGCTTGACCCAGCCGGAGAGCCCTTTCCAGTCCTGCTCCCAGATGGCGAGTCGGGCCCGCAGCTCCAGCAGATCCGGGTCGGCCTGGCGCACCACGGTAGCATCCAGCCAGCTGCGCTGGGCGCTTGAGCGATCCAGCAGCAGCCGTCTGGCCACCGCCCGTTCCACCGGCTTGAGCTCGGCCGCGCTCAGCGCGAAACGCGAGCGCAGATAGCCGAGCTGTCCCAGCACCGCTTCCGGCTGCTGGTTGGCATAGCGGGCCAGCCCCAGCAGCAGCAACTTTTTGGAGGGGGCGGCGGTAGTGAAATAAGCCGTGTTCATCGCCTTGGCGGGCTGCTCGAACAGGGTAATCATCTGATCCCCGTACGCCTTCATGCCGCTGCCGAGCTGGGCGCCGAGGTGGCGGATAAGATTCGGGTTCTCCGCCTCGAAGGCCAAGGTCATGCGGGTCCAGATCTTCTCCTGGGTACGTAAACCGGCCTGTTGCCAGAGCTGGAACAGGGGATCGCAGGCATCGGGGCGAGACTGGCCACTCAGCCAGAGCTTGCCCGCCTCCTGCAGTGCCTGGCTCTGCTGGCCGGTGTAGTAGCGCGCCTGATAGTGCATGCAGAGCAGATCGGTGGAGTTCGGCTTGGCCGGATAGAAACGCAGGAACTGGGACCACTGCTGGCTCTGGGCCAGATAGGTGAGGTAGCTGCGCTCCAGCCGGTTGGATTGGGGGGTGTCGCCGTGCTCGCGGATGAAGCGGGTCACGTCGTCATACTCTGCCGCCCCCGGCCGAAAGGCCAACTGGTAGTAATCGAGATAGGGCAGCAGCGGATAATGGGTCAAACGGGCGCGAATTTGCTGAAAACGGGCCTGATCGTCGGCCCGCACCGCGTCATAAGCCTGGCGATAGAGAGATTGTTCCAGAGTCTGCGCCGCAACCTGCGTCAGCAGCCCCGGCACGCACAGCGCCGATAAAATGATTCCCTGCACGGCTTTCACGAGAGACGTCTCCATTGAGAGGCAATGCCACCGCCCGCTGGCGGTGGTGTCATATTCCCTCATTCTACCCGTTAACCCGAGGGGCTACAGCTCGCCGGCGAGACTATTTTTACCCCCGGCCAGCGGGCTTTCGCTGCGGGCAAGGCGCTGCACGTAGCGCTCCAGATAGGGTACCGGCAGCGGCTTGGAGGCCAGGTAGCCCTGGTAGAAGTGACACCCCTGGGCCTGCAGAAACTCCAGCTGCTGGCGCGACTCCACCCCTTCCGCCGTCACGTTGAAGCCCATGTGGCGCGCCATGGCGATCACCGCCTCGACAATGGCCATATTGTCGCCATCGCGCGGAATGTCCTGGATGAAGGAGCGATCGATCTTGAGCTCGTCCGCCGGCAGCCGCTTGAGGTAGCTCAGGGAGGAGTAACCGGCACCGAAGTCATCGATGGCAAAGCTGATGCCGAGCGCCTTGAGCTCGCTCATCTTGCTGATGGTGTCTTCTGCGTGCCCCAGCACCACGGATTCGGTGATCTCCAGATTCAGACTGGCGGGATCCATGCCGGTGGAGGCCAGCACATCGTGGATCCGATCGACGAAGTCGGTGGCGTGAAACTGCTTGGCACTGACGTTGACCGACAGCTGCGGGATGTGGATGCCGTTCTCCTCCCAGCGCACGTACTGGGCGCAGGCCTCGTACAACACCCAGTTGCCGATGTCGACGATAAGGTCCGTCTCCTCGGCGATGGGGATGAACTCGGCGGGCGACACCAGGGCCCGGCCTGGCGGCTGCCAGCGGATCAGCGCCTCGACGCCGATGATATCGCCCCCCTCCACCATGTGCTGGGGCTGGTAGTAGAGGGTCAGCTCCTGCTGATTAAGGGCGCTGCGCAGCTCGTTGTGGATGAGCAGCCGGCGATCCGCCTGCAACTGCATGGAGGCATCGAAGAAGCGCCGGGTCTTGCGACCGGCCGACTTGGCCTGATACATGGCGGTGTCCGCCTGCTTGAGCAGATCGTCCACCCCCTGCTCCCGGCCGGGGAAGAGGGTGATGCCGACACTGGCGCCAATGTGCAGCACCTGACCCGCATGGTTGTAGGGGGCCGCAATCTCGCTGATGAGCCGCTCGGCGATAAGGTCGGCCTGCATCTCCGCCTGGGGGGGGCTCGCCGAGAGCGAGGGCAGCAGCAGCACGAACTCGTCGCCGCCGAGCCGTGCCAGACAATCCCCCTGCCGTACCAGCCGCTTGAGCCGACTGGCGACCTCCTTGAGCAGCCAGTCGCCGGTGGCGTGGCCGAGAGAGTCGTTGATGGTCTTGAAGTGATCCAGATCGATGAACAGCAGGGCGCCGATCAGATAGTCGCGGCTCGCCTCGCCAAAGGCGTGGGCCAGGGTTTCGTGCAGCTGGCGGCGGTTGGGTAGGCCGGTCAGCTCGTCGTAGTAGGCGAGATCCTGGATGCGGCGCTCGGCCTCCTTGCGCTCGGAGATATCCTCGAAACAGATGACGAAGTGGCTGATCTCCCCCCTGTCATCCTGCACCGGAGTGACTATTTCCCACTGCGGATAGGGATAGCCATCCGCGTGCAGCCGTTGGGTCTCCCCCTGCCAGCGGCTCAGGGTGCCGAGCTCGTAGCCAAGGCCCCCCAGCCCGCACCAGAGATCGTTGCCCAGATGCAGGCCGATCACCCGCTGGCTGTCAAAGCCGGTGATCTGGCTGAAGGCGTGGTTGACCCGCAAAATCTTGAAATCGGGGTCGGTGATGATGATCCCTTCATGGGTTTCAAACGCCACGGCCGAGAGGCGCAGCTGGGCATCGCTCTGCAGCCGCTCCAGCTCCGCCACCATCCGCATGGAGAAGGTGGTCAGCACCGAGCCCAGATTGGGGATCGCGCTCTGATCGGAGAAGAGCAGCGCCAGGTGGCCCAGGATCTGGCCGTTGCGATCACACAGCGGCAGACCGTAGTAGCCCTGCCCCCCTTTGAAACCGGTACAGCAGGGCAGATCGTTCGCCAGGGGAATGACGCAGGCCTCCCCCGCCAGATAGACCTGCTGGCAGGGCATGCCGTCGAGTTCGTACTCCTTGAGGTCGATGCCGTGGCAGGCCAGCACCTTGAGCCGTCCACTGCCGGTGCGCTCCGCCAGCCAGACCGCGTCCGCCACCAGGATGTGGGCGAGCTGGTTGACCAGGGTATTGAAGAAATCGAGCCCGGTCCGGGCAGAGAGTGCCTGCGCCAGCTGGGTCAACAAGGGGTCTTGCAGCAGCGGCAGTTGCTGGGAGAGGTCGGCAGGCAGCTGGGTGCTGCGGGTGGTGTCGAGCGGCGCAATCCAGCCGCAGCACATCTGCTGGGCCGGCACGTACTGGCCGCTCCAGAGCACATGGCGCACCTCGCCCCCCTCCTCGCAGAGGTGACCGATGAACTGGGCCGGTTGCTGTGAGTGGTAAAGTCTGGCGAGAAAGTCGGCAAAGCCGGCCTCGTCATCTGCCGCCAATTGCCCGAACCAGGGGTGAGGCCCCTCTCCTTGCCAGAGCTGGTAGGAGGCATGATCGGACAGACTCCACTGGGCGTGTTGCCGATCATAAAACCACATCATCTGAGTGGCCTGCTGTTTCATGTACTACTCCAACACCACAACAACCACGTTCAAGTCCCTGACGACTTGGCAGCGCCCACATTCACAGCGCGCACGTCGGCAAGGGCGGTGCGGGGAGAAAGTGCAAAAGATGCGAGACTAAGCGGTGAAAACCGGACATGAGGTCGACATGCGGCGCTGCCACGAAGGGACAGAAACGATCCAAGTTTCTCCATACTGCCTGCCAGTTTCGTGGAGCTCAAGCGCTTTTTGGTGCAGAACGGGAAAAGATCACAATTTATTCCTCCCCTCGGAAGCAAGGCCACAGTTCGTGACACAGATCACATTTTAATGTTCAGCCATGAGTAATCTGAAGGTGAAGACACAAGCAAGACGACCCGAAGGGGGCCAATATGAAAATCGAAATTACCAGCAAAATCATCGACATCACCCCGGCTATCCGCGAGCGCATTGAATCCCGTTTTGACAAGCTCGAGCGTCTTCAGGTGCCTCTTATCACACCCCATGTGATTGTCTCCAAAGAGCGTCTGATGTTCATCGTTGAAGCCACTGCTGGCATCCCCAACGGCAAGCTGTTTGCCCAGGCAGAACATGAGGACTTATACGCCGCCATCACCGAACTGGGGCAAAAGCTGGAGCGCCAGCTCAACCGCCACACCGAGAAACCCATCGCCCGTCGCGCCGCAGCGGCTGGCAAGGAAGTGCCGCAAGAGGATGAAGCCGACGCATAAACTGCGCCACGGCACAGCCAGAAACGACAAAGGCGGGATCTCCCGCCTTTTTGCTGCCCGAATGCCGGCGTTTGTCGCCTTCAGCAACCACTGAGCCAGTGCAGCCTGGCATCCACCCCCGCCTTGAGCGTATCGAGGATCGGCAGCATCAGCAGGGGATCGTCGCGTCTGGGCTGATCCGCCAGCTTGCCCTGCCAGCGCTCCCGTCCAAGCGGCGAGAGGTTGTCATAGACGGCAGGTTCCAGCGCCGGCGGGGCGCCGAGCAGTGGCGGTGAGTGCAGCGCCAGCCAGAGCCGCACATCCACCATGGAGCCTCCCTGTTGCAGCCGCTCGTTGAGCAAAGCGGCCTCTTCATCATTTGCACTGCCCTGCAAGGGCGTGGCTGGCGGCAGCTCAAAGCGGCTGCGCCAGACCCGGCTCTCAGCCTTTGCTGGCTGCCTGGGATCGAACCAGGGCTGCTCTTCCACCGCATCGGTCAGCAGGGCCAGATGCAGGCGAAAGTCAGCCCTGTCTCCGTGCTGGAGATCCTGGTTGAGACGTTGCCCCAGCTGGGCCTCGTCCACCAGCCACTGCTCACGAATGGCGCTGGGTAGCATGAGATAACTCTTGGAAACGGTGGTTTCATCCTTTATCGGCCGCAAATACGATCCTTTAAGCAGGAAAAATCCCGCCAAGGGGTTCACAACCCCGGCAGATCTGTTAGTATGCGCCTCGCACTTGTGGAGGGGTTCCCGAGTGGCCAAAGGGATCAGACTGTAAATCTGACGGCTCTGCCTTCGAAGGTTCGAATCCTTCTCCCTCCACCATTTCAAGTGCAGTCACGGCGCCCGCCGTGGATAAAAATTGGCAATACCCCGTGGAGGGGTTCCCGAGCGGCCAAAGGGATCAGACTGTAAATCTGACGGCTCTGCCTTCGAAGGTTCGAATCCTTCTCCCTCCACCATCATTCAAGAAAACCCGGCCTCGCGCCGGGTTTTCGCTTTTCAGCATCCCCCTGCTCATCAGCATCAACGTCAGCCCCATCAACGCCGCCCATAAAAACGGGAGGCTTGCGCCTCCCGTTTTTGTCTCTTCCTGCCCGCTACAGGGTGAAGCGATAGAAGATATCCACCGCCTGGGCCACCCCGCTCATGGCCTGCAGGTAGAGCCTGGGCATCAGCTCGTAGCGCAGCTTGAACTCGGCGATGGGGCTGAACACCCCGACCCCGTACTGGAACTGCAGCCCCGGCAGCAGGTAGGCCGACAGAGTCACCTGGGTGTTGTCACCACTACCGGCGGTGTCGAGGGCCACGTCGCTCATGCCAAGGGATTCCCCCAGACTGGAGACCACGCCGTTGGCCTGGCTGACCGCGCCCGCCACCAGCAGGCCGTTGAAGCCGCCATCCTCGCCACTGGTCTGCAGCCCCTTGCCGCGCAGCAGATAGGAGAGCTGCTCGGACTGGGCCAGCTGCGGCTCCGAGTAGACGGTGATCTTGGGCTTGCTGGCCGGCCCGGTCACCCGCACCCCCACCGTCACCTTGTCTTCTATGGTATCGGGATCCCGATACGCCTCTATGTTGAGGAACGGCTGATCGAGGGGGCCGGAGAAGAGGATGCGGCCATCCTTGATGATGAGGTTCTGGCCATAGGCCTTGAAACGCCCGTCGTTGAGCACCAGCTGACCGTTGCCCGCCAGCGGCCGCGAGGGATCCTGGCGGATGTTGATGCCGCCCCCCACCTTGGTCTTGAGCCCCATCGCCTCCAACCGCACGTCGTCACCCAGCCGGATGGCCAGCTTGATCGCCATCGGCAGCGGCGCCGCCTTGGGCACCGGCGGCAGATCGTCGTAGACCACGGTCACGTCGTCGGAGACGGCCACCGCGCTCTCCGGCAGGCTCTTGACCAGGATCCGCGCCCAGGGGATGTCGACCTGACCGGTGATCCGGGTCTCCTCCCCCAGCGAGATGGCGATGTCCGGGGAGACCCGCACCCGGCCCATGCCAGGATACTGGGCTTCCAGCTCCTTGCCCTGGATGGTGAGGCTGCCGGTGACCGGCAGCTGTGCCCAGCTCAGCCAGCCCCCCAGTGCCAACGGGCCCTTGCCCACCAGCATGGTACCGTCCAGCTCGGCCCGGTTGCCTTCAATCTTGAGGCGGGTCACCAACTTGGAGAGGGTCACCATGTCGGAGTGGGTCTGCACTTCCCCATCCAGCAGGTTGAGCTGGCCAAACAGCAGCGGCGAGGCCAGGGTACCGTCGAAACGGGCATCGGCCGAGATGACCCCCTGCAGGGAGCGCACCTCGGGGATGAGCGGGGCAAAGGTGGTCAGCTTGAGGTCGTCAAACTTGAGCTGGCCGGAGAGATTGCCACGACCGGACGGATCCCGGATATAGAGCTTGGTGTCGATGTTGCCGATCTGCTCGGAGGCAAAGTCGAGCCGGATGGCCGCCTGCTGGCGTTCGAAGTCCACCCCGAGCTCAAGGCGCTGGTAGTCGGTCTTGAGCTCGTCGGCCACGAAGGTGCCCGGCGTGGTACGCACGGTGGCGTGCAGGGTCGGCTGATTGCCGCGCCAGCTGGCCCGCCCGTCGGCGGAGAGCACCGCCTGCCAGCGGAAGTTGTCCGGCAGCCAGGGCCGCAGGCGCTTGAGGTCAAACTGGTTGAGGGCAAACTCCAGGCTGCCCTGCTGGGCCGATACCTGGCTGCCCTTGACGCAGAGGCTGGCCCCCTGAGAGCCAAGGCAGAGATCCCCCATGGTCAGCCGCTGACGCGGCAGATCGAGGTCGAGGGCCCAGGGCGAGCTCAGCTCCCAGCGCCGCAGCGGCGTCTTCAACTTGAGCTCGCTGAGGGCGCCGCGCCAGTGCTCCCCGCGCAGACCGCCGCTCAGCTTGAGGTTGGCCGCCACCGGATCGCCCTTCATGGTGAGCGACAGGGCGTGCTGGTTGAGATCGCCGCTCAGGTTGAGCGCCAGCTGGCTGAGGCTGGTCGCCCCCTGCACCAGGCTGGCCACCGTCAGGGCCACTTCCCCTGCCGGCTTGTCACCGACTAGGGCATTGCCCTTGATGGCGATCCCCTTCAGATCGGTGCCGGCATAATAGAGACGGCTGGCAGCCAGCTCGGTAGTGACCCGCGGCGCCTGCTGATTGCCGGTCAGGCGCACCTGCCCCTTGATGTCCCCCTTGAGCCCGGGGTAGAGCCCGGCCAGATTGGGGGCGTTGAGATCCGCATCCAGTTTCCACGCCTGCTGGCTCAGACTGCCCTTGGCCTGCAGCTGGTTGGGGCCGCTTTGCAGCGCCAGCGCCGGGATGGTCCACTCCATCTTGTCGTTGCCGCTCGCGCTGCCCTTGATGGCCAGCGGATACTGGTTGAGCTTGCCATCCACCTTCAGCTCGGGCAGTTGCAGTTGCCAGTGGCCCGCCTCATCGAGCTCGAAACGGCTGGCAATCTTGCCCGCCAGCGCCCCCTTGAGCTCGGGCACCAGCTCGGCCGGGTTGATCCCCTTGAATTCCGTGGTGCCCTGCCAGCGTACCCCCTTGTCCCAGGCGAGCTTGCCGTCCAGCTTGAGCTCCCCCTTGAGGGCGTTGAGCAGCAGGTTGATCTGGTTCAGCTGCGTCAGATCCCCCTTGCCCGTCAGCGCCAGCTTGAAGGGGGGCACGTCCGTGCCCTTGCCGGCGGTATTCAAGGCAAACTGGTAGCCGGAGAGCTTGCCCTTGGCACTCAAACTACCCTTGTCCAGCCGGTAGCTGGGCTCATCTTTGGCAGGCTTGTGCAGCGGCCAGCCCAGGCTCTTCCACTCCAGCGCCGCATCAAAGGGCAAGTCGGGGTCGAGGGCCGCCAAGGACCCCTTGAGGCTGACAGCCACCGGCCCCTTGGCCTGCAGCGCCAATGCCAGCTTGCCCACCGAACCGCCGAGGGTCAGGCTGGCCTGTTGCCCCTGCAGTTCGCCATCCAGCAACCCCTTGCGGGCCTTGGCATCCAGGGTCAGGGCCAGCGGGTAATCGTCTTTGAGCTGGATCTTGCCCTTGAGCGCCAGATCCGCCATGGCATGGCGCAGGGAGAGCTCGCGCAGCGCGATGTCGCTGCCCTCGGCACTGGCCGACAGCAGCAGCTTGTCGAGCCCTTCCACCAATTCACCCTGCTGATAGCGAAACGCCGTGACCTGCAATCCTTCCAGCTGGATGGGGAACGGCAGCCGGATGGCGGGCAGCTCGATGGGGGTCGCCTTGGTTGTCTTTTGCGCCTTGCTCTCATCCGCCGGCTTCGCCTTGGCGATGACCGGCGACTTGGCCGCAGCCTTGTCTTGGGAGCTTGCCTTGGCGGCAGCTGGTTTGGCAGCCTCGGTGGCCTGCGTCTCGGCCAGGGTCACCTTGAGGCCGTCCAGCACCGGTCCCTGCACAATGAGCCCCTTGCGGCTGAGGGTGGCGCCGATGTCGAGGGACTTGAGGCTCACCCCCACCCCGGGCACAGTCACATCGAGATCCGCCACCTGGAGGCTGTCGACCTGAATTTTCAGGGGCAATGGATGCCAGACGAAGGGCTCTGACGGCTCTTCCGGGGTCGGTGCGGAGTCGGCGACCTTGACCACCGGGTGGGTGACGTTCAGGGATTTGATCCAGAGCTTGCCCTGCAGCAGCTTGCCCAGATCCCAGTCCAGCACGGCGCGATCCACCGTGACGTCCACCAGCTCGTCCTGCCAGCCGACCCCTTCCAGGGTCCAGCCATAGCCGAGCTGGCCCGCCACCAGCTCCCCCTTGAGGGAAGGCAGGGCGGCCCTGGCCTGCTGCCACAGCCATTTGTTGCCCTGATGGGTGAAGCCCAGCAGGCTGACACCGATGAGCAGCAGGAAGATGAGCCCCATCAGCCAGAGAAAAATACGTTTTACCCAGATCACAGTGCAGACCCCCGCGAAAGATGCAGCCGCAGCGGCCAGAGAAAGATGCGTTTTACCCAGATCACAGCACAGACCCCCGCGAAAGACGCAGCCGCAGCGGCCAGAGAAAGATGCGTTTTACCCAGATCACAGCGCAGACCCCCGCGAAAGATGCAGCCGCAGCGGCCGGTCAGGAGAACAGAAGAGAAGATGAGTGGAAAGCGGCCGGATCATAGTTCAGGCCCCAGCGCGAAGTGGAGTCGCAGCGGCTTCTCCTCCTCGGAAATGCCCACCGCCAGGTCGAGCCTGACCTGACCGATGGGGGTCACCCAGCGCACGCCGACCCCGGTGCCTATCTTCCAGGCCTCGCTGTAGTCGACCGTGGCGGTACCGCTGTCCACGAACAGGGCCCCCAGCCACTTGTCGCTGAAGCGGTAGTTGTACTCGGCACTGGCGACGCTCACGTAGCGGCCCCCCAGCAGCTTGCCGTCGCTGCCGCGCGGCGAGATGGTCTCGTAGCCGTAGCCGCGCACCGTCTGGTCACCACCGGTAAAGAAGCGCAGGGAGGGCGGCACCAGCGAGAAGCTGTCCCCTATGATGGCCCCCTGTTCGGCCCGCAGCAGGAAGCGGTGATCTTCCCCCAGGGTGCGCAGCCACTTGCTGCGCCCCCACACCCGCACGAAGCTGATGTCGGAGCCCCAGTAGGGGTCGGAGAACTCCAGGGTGAGCTGCTGGCGATCGCCCCAGTCGGGCACCAGACCGCCGCGCACCCGCAGCCGCGACCAGGAGACGCCGGGGATCAGCAGCAAGCTGTTGCCCTCGTCGGCGCCCTGGGTATAGATCTCGTTCTCCAGCCGGATGAACACGTCCCGGTCCCAGCTCTCCGGCCGCCGCTTCCAGCGGTGCACGCTGAGGGTGGTCAGGTCGGAGCGGGTATCGTTGTTGTCCTTGTATTGATAACCGGCCTGCAGCGAGTAGTAGTCCCGCAGCGGATTGCCCACCGGGATCTGGTAGTCGAAGCTGAGCTCGGCCTCGGGTTGGGAGACCTTGGCGGTGGCGTTGAGCCGGTGACCGTAGCGGTTGACCCAGGGCTTCTCCCAGGTGGCGCTCATGCGCGGCCCCACGTCGGTGGCATAGCCGATACCCGTTTCAATCTCGTGATCGACCCGGTTGGAGAGGGTCACCTGCACCGGCACCCGGTTGCCCTCGGCCTGGCTGATGAGGGGCTTGATGTCCACCTGCTTGAACAGCTTGGTGGAGGAGACATCCTGCGACATCTCTGCCAGCCGGATCGCCAGATAGGGGTCGCCGCTCTTGATGTTGATCAGCGGGCGGATGAGGCGCAGCGCCTCCGGCGTGGCATCGTAGTGGATCTCGCCGAAGTGGTAGCGCGGGCCGGAGCGAAACAGGATGTAGATCTCGGCGGTGCCCTGATCCGGGAACACCTTGACCTGGCTCTTGCTGATCTTGGCGTCGAAGTAGCCGCGGGCCAGCCCCAGACTGCCCAGATCCGCCTTGATGGATTCGTATTTGCCGTGGTTGAGGGGATCCCCCTCTTTCAGGGGCAGCTTGTCCAACAGCTCGCTGTAGAGCTCGTCGCTGCTGGCATCCCCTTCCAGCAGGATGTCGAGACGGGAGATGATGACCGGCTTGCCCGGCTCCACCTCGATGATCACTTTGGCGGGCGCCTTCTTGTCGCGGCTCAGGGTGATCTTGGGCTGGTAGTAGCCATAGACCTGCAGCGCCTTTTGCACGCTTTCGGTGATCTTGGCGCGGGCCGGACGGTACTGGCGCTCCTGATAGACCGGCAGGGCATTGAGGTAGGCCTCGACGTTGTCCTTGTTCTCCCCCTTCAGTCCCTTGATCTGATAGGTGAGTTTGGCCGCCATGGCGGGCGTGACGAACAGCAGCAGACAGAGGCTCAGTCCCAGCGCGCGAAGCCCACGACGAAAGGCCCGTGCGGGCGGTGAGATCCCTGCAGGCAGGGGCGGATTGCATCCTGTCAAACGTCAATTTCCCCGAAGAACATGATTAAAATAATGCGATATTCAGAACGAATATGAGGCTCACTCGATCGCAAACGCGCCTCATCCTAGCATATCCCCGGCCCGACATCAGAGCGGGGTAACACCGAATTTCGCCATATTATTGAAGCCTTTGCCCACGCAGCCCGCGCATTTTTCACACTTTCCCCCGCAGACTTATGCCACTGCGGGCCAAAAAGGGCAATCCATGACCAGCATGGCCATGCAATATGGCCCCTGGCGGCCCATCCGGCCCGCTATCGCGCCACCCCTTGTTGGCCGATGGGCGCGACATCAACTGTCGGCAACTGGTCAAGATAGCGGCAATTCCCTCTCTCGCCGGGCCCACCAGCCGCATTCTGGCTGCCACTGGGCCGCCCGCCTTGCCCCACTCCCGCAGAGGTAGTGCATTTTATCTTGCAGGATCAAACAGTTGCCATCACGCAATCAAAGCCTCGTTCAACCCAATCGATTTATCCCGCTGCCCCCCTGCTCACTTCTCGCCCACACTGGGGTCATTGCACCAAGGCTCGCATCCCACCAGAGGAGACACCGCATGCACGCACGCAGCGAACAGATGGCGGACTACATCGCCGACCGACTCGAATTCATCACCTTTCTCGCCTGTTGCAGCGCCCTGCTGGCCCTGCTGACCGGCATGAACGGCCAGCAGGCGCTGGCCTTCACCGCGCTGAACCTGCCGTTCGGGCTTGCCATCCTGCTGGGCATGGCCATGCTGGCACCGCTGCCGACCCACTGGCGCCTGCCGGGCATCACCTTGCTGCTGGCGGGCAGCGCCCTGGCGACCCTGCAACTGGGGGGCAACTGGCTCAATCCGCTGGCCATCTGGAGCCTGCACGCCCTGCTCGGGCTGGAGATCCTCTGGCAGGCACGGCCCAGAACCCGGCTTGCTGCCCGTGCCCGCAGCTGAATTTGCCATGACGGCTGACGCGCGGCAGGAATTGGAGTACTCTTTGCGCCCCCGATTTGCCCACCGCCGAGGAGCGTCCCGATGAGAAAAGCCTGTGCCCAGCACATCCTGGTCAAGACCGAGAAAGAGTGTCTGGAGATCAAGGAGAAGATTGCCAAGGGAGCCGACTTCGGCCAGATGGCCAAGCGCTTCTCCACCTGCGCCTCCAGCAAGCGCTTCGGCGATCTGGGGGAGTTTTCGAAGGGCGACATGGTCAAGGCGTTTGACGATGCCGTGTTCAAGGGCGAGCTGCTGACCGTGCTCGGCCCGGTACGCACCAAGTTCGGCTTCCACCTTATCAAGGTGCTCTACCGCAACTGAGTTCAGGGCCCGGTTCAGGGTTCTGGGGTCAGCTCCACCGGCCAGCCGCCGCAGCGGCGGGCATAGAAGCCGAAACGCCAGGGATGGCGCGCCGCCCAGTCCTCCATCTCCGGCGCCGGGGTGAACCGGCTCTGCGGCCAGAGTGCGACCCGGCTCGGCCGCCCGTGCAGCGCCTGCCAACGCGTCAGGCTTACCTGGGCCAAGCGCCACTGATAGTCATCCTTTGGCAGCAGGGCCGGCGCAAATGCCAGCCCCCGATTGCAATACTGGCCCTCGCCATCGCGCCCATCCACCAGCTGCCAGAACAGGTTGAGCAGATCGCCATACCCCACCTTGACCGGGTCATAGTCGATGCGCACCGCCTGGCGCCGCGGCGGCACTTCCCGCCAGCTCGACCCCGTCGCCGCCAGCTGACTGACGTAGCCCGGCTCCACCCGGCTGACCCCGGGCAGGGTCTCGTAGACGGCTTCGGCGCGCCACATGTCCCCCGCCGCCAGCACGGCGCTGTCCGCCCACAGCGGAACGCTTGGGAAAAGCAGCAGGATTGAGATAAATTTACTAACGTTATCAGTCAATTAAGTTTATCCTTCTGGGCACTTGTCCATCATAACCAGTGGATCCCCGTTATGCCCAGATATTTGTGGTGGCCGCTTCTGGCCTGGTTGCTGCCGCTCGCCGGCGCCCTCGGCAGCCGTGTTCACCTCTGGCCCTGGTGGCTGGGGTTTGCCATCTGCCTGCTCGGGGCCCTCGTCTCCCTCGTCTTGCTGGCTCGCCTGCCCTGGTCTCGCAGCCGCTGCGCCAATGGTTGGGGCGCCGCGCCACTGCTGTTGCCCCTGGCCTTTGTGGTGCAGGCGCTGCGCACGCCGCTGGTCAACGATGTGAGCACGGATCCCAACAACCCACCCCAGCTGCACTGGGCCAGCGAGCTCAGAACGGCGCAGGATCTGCCGATTAATCCGGCCCCCTTGAAAACAGTTGAGGGGAAACCCGGTCCTCTCTTTACCAGCGCCTCCCCGGTCGAGGTGATCACCGAGGCCCACGCCCTGATGGAGCAGCTCGGCTGGCAGGTGCGACCAAGCCCGGAAGGGCTCGAGGCAGTGATCACCACCGGCTGGTTCGGTTTTCAGGATGACGTGGCGCTGCGGGTCTTTGCCGGGCCCAAGGAGACCCGTATCGACATGCGCTCCGCCTCCCGTCAGGGGCAGAGCGACCTGGGCACCAACCGGGCCCGCATAGAGGAGTTTCTGATCCGCCTCAACGAGCGGCTGGGTCAGGCCTACAAACCCAACTTGAAGCAATAAGAAGGTCATCCATGCGCGTCGAGGTCAAGCCCGATCGGGAATATGCCTGGTTCATCCGCCCCTTTTTCTGGCTGCAACAGCACAACTACGGCCAGGTGCTCATTCCCGGCAAGTGCTGGGGCCGCTCGCCGCGCCTGTTTGCCGCCGTCGCCACCCTCTATGGCGTCATCAACCGCAAGCGCTCCCCCATCGACCCCGTGCTGCGCTCCCTGGTGACGGTGCGGGTTTCCCAGCTCAACTGGTGCCGCTTTTGCGTCGACATCAACGCCATGACCCTCATCAAGCGCGCAGGCTCCAGCGAGAAGGTGGAGGCGCTCGCCAACTGGCGCGAAAGCCCGCTGTTCGACGAGCGGGAGCGGGCCGTGCTCGACTACACCGAGGCGATGACGGGCCTCGATGGAGTCAGCGATGAGCAGGCTGCCCGCCTCAAACCCTGGTTTGACGACGACGCCATGGTGGAGCTCACCGGCCTCATCGCCTTCCAGAACATGTCGGCCAAGTTCAACGCCGCCCTCGATATTGCCCCGCAGGGCTTCTGCCAGTTGCCGGTGCAGCCAGTGCGTCCGGCCCAGCCGGATAACAAGGACGCCTGATGAGCGGCTCCCGCCTGCTGCTGGTGCTGGTGATGGGCTGCCTCATCGGCGCCTTTTTCGCCTTCGACCTTGGCCACTACCTGAGCCTGCCCCAGCTGCAGGCCCGTCAGGCCGAACTGGCCGCCCTGGTCGACCGCCATTTCGTCAGCGCCACCCTGCTGTTCGTCGCCGTCTATGTGGTGAGCACGGCTCTCTCCCTGCCCGGTGCCAGCCTGCTCACCCTGGCCGGCAGCGCCGTGTTTGGCGTTGCCTGGGGGCTGCTGCTGGTCTCCTTTGCCAGCAGCATTGGCGCGACCCTGGCCTTTCTCAGCGCCCGCTTTCTGCTGCGCGACTGGGTCGAGCGGCGCTTTGGCGACAAGCTGGCCAGCTTGCAGGCCGGCATGAAGAAAGAGGGGGCGCTTTATCTGCTGAGCCTGCGCCTCATCCCCATCTTCCCCTTCTTTCTGGTCAACCTGCTGATGGGGCTCACCCCCATCAGAGTCAGCACCTACTACTGGGTGAGCCAGCTCGGCATGCTGCCCGGCACCTTCGTCTACGTGCTGGCGGGCAGCGAGCTCGCCAACCTCACCAGCACCGGCAATATCCTCTCCCCCGGTCTGATGGTGGCGCTGACCCTGCTCGGGCTGATGCCGATGCTGCTCAAGGGCCTGCAGCGGCGCCTCGCCCTGCATCGGCTGCACGCCCCCTACCGCAAGCCAAAACACTATGACTACAACCTGCTGGTGATTGGCGCCGGGGCCGGCGGTCTGGTCACCAGCTATATCGCCGCGGCGGTGAAGGCCAAGGTGGCGCTCATCGAGAAGCACAAGATGGGGGGCGATTGCCTCAACAGCGGCTGCGTCCCCTCCAAGGCGCTGATCCGAAGCAGCCGCTTTGCCGCCGAGCAGCGTCGGGCCAGTGAACTGGGCTTTGGCCCAAGCCAGACCAGCGCCGATTTCGCTGCCGTGATGGAGCGGGTCGCCCGCGTCATCAAGGAGGTCGAACCCCACGATTCGGTAGAGCGCTATCAGGGGCTGGGGGTGGAGTGCATCGAAGGGGAGGCGCGGCTGGTCTCCCCCTGGGAGGTGGAGGTGAACGGCCAGCGCCTTGCCAGCCGCCATATCGTGCTCGCCACCGGCGCCCGGCCGCTGGTGCCCACGCTGCCGGGCCTTGAGCAGGTGCCCTGGCTCACCTCCGACACCCTCTGGCAACTGCGCACTGCGCCGCGCCAGCTGCTGGTGCTGGGCGGCGGCCCCATAGGCTGCGAGCTGGTCCAGAGTTTTGCCCTGCTTGGGGTGCCCGTTACCCTGGTAGAGCTCTCGGATCAGCTGTTGCCCCGTGAAGAACGGGAAGTGGCCGAGCTGCTGGCGGAACAGCTGGCCCGCGATGGCGTGCGGGTGCTCACCGGCTGGCGCGCCGAGCGAGCCGACTATCTGCCCGCAGCCGAGGGAGATCTGCCCATCCGGCTGCAACTGCGCCGGGGCGACGAGATACAAACCATTGCAGGGGATCAGCTGCTGCTGGCGCTGGGCCGGGTCGCCAACGTCAGCGGCTTCGGGCTCGAAGCGCTGGGGGTGGAGCTGGCCCCGCGCGGCACGGTTGCAGTTGATGGCTTCCTCGCTACCAACTACCCCAGCATTCTGGCGGTGGGGGACGTAGCGGGCCCTTACCAGCTTACCCATGCCGCCGCCCATCAGGGCTGGTATGCCGCAATCAATGCCCTGTTCAGCCCGTTCAAGCGCTTTCGGGCCGACTATCGGGTCATACCGGCCGCCATCTATACCACCCCAGAAATAGCCCGGGTCGGCCTCAATCAGAAAGAGGCCAGGGCGCAGGGCATCCCCTTCGAGCTGACCCGCTTCGAGCTGGCCGAGCTGGACAGGGCCATCGCCGACGGCGAGCGCCAGGGCTTTATCGAGGTGCTCACCGTACCCGGCAAGGATCAGATCCTGGGTGCCACCCTGGTGGGCACTCACGCCGGCGAGCGGATCGCCGAGTTCGTGCTCGCCATGCGCCATCGCCTCGGCCTAGGCAAGATCCTCGCCACCATCCACGCCTACCCCACCCTGATGGAGGGGAACAAGTATGTGGCGGGCGAGTGGCGACGGGCCCGTCAGCCCGCCACCCTGCTGGCGCTGCTGACCCGTTATCACCGCTGGCGCCGCGGCGCCTGACCCAACTCCAGGTAACCCAGATGCGATACTCATTGCCCTCGTTCAAACAGCTGTTGCGCGCCCTGCCTCTGCTGGCAGGCAGCCTCCTCTTTACCCAGGCCAACGCCGCCGACAACCCGCAGTGGCAGCAGACCCTCGAGGAGGCCAAGGGGCAGACCGTCTACTTCAATGCCTGGGGCGGCAGCCCGGAGATCAACGCCTATCTGGTGTGGGCCGGCCAGGAGCTGGCACGCGAATACCAGGTCAAACTGGTGCAGGTGAAGGTGGACGATATCGCCCAGAGCGTCAGCCAGCTGCTGGCCAACAAGCAGGCCGGCAAGCGCAGTGGCGGCCCCATCGACCTGCTCTGGGTCAACGGCGAGAACTTCAAGGCGCTCAAGGAGCAGGGGCTGCTCGGCGCCCCCTTTACCCGTGAGCTGCCCAACATGGCGCTGGTCGACGGCGCCCTGCCGGTGAGTGAGGACTTCACCGTGCCGGTGGAGGGGCTGGAAGCCCCCTGGGGCATCGGCCAGCTCAACCTGATGGTCAACGGCGAAGAGGTCAAACAGCTGCCCACCTCGGCGGCGGCCCTGCTCGCCTGGACCAAGGCCCACCCCGGCCGCTTCACCTACCCCAAGCCGCCCCAGTTTCACGGCTCCAGCTTTCTCAAGCAGATCTTGCTGGAGCTGACGCCGGACCCCGCCCCCCTCTATCGGGAGGCGACCGAGAGCGATTTTGCCAAAGTTACCACCCCGCTCTGGGCCTGGCTGGATGAGCTGCACCCGACACTCTGGCGCAAGGGCAAGCTGTTCCCCACCAGCGCCGCCGAGACCCGCCAGCTGCTCGATGACGGCGAGCTGGCGATGGCCATCAGCTTCAACCCGCAAGAGGCGCAGAGTTCGGTACAAAATGGCACCTTGCCCCCCAGCGTGATGGCGGTGGCCATGGCGAAAGGGGCGCTCACCAACAGCCATTTCCTCGCCATCCCCTTCAACGCCAACGCCCGTGCCGGCGCCAAGGTGGTGGCCAACTTCCTGCTGAGCCCCGCCGCCCAGGCGCGCAAGGCCGAGCCCGCCTTCTGGGGCGACCCCAGCGTGCTGCGCGCCGATGCCCTGCCCGCCACCCAGCAACCGGTGCCGGCACTGCGCTTCAAATCGGTGGCAGAGCCCCATCCCAGCTGGCAGCTCAGGCTCGAAGCGGCCTGGGCCGAGCGCTACGGCCACTGATGAGCCGCTTTGGCAGCTCTGCATCCGCTTGGCGCCCCCTGTTCGCCGCCGGGTGCTCCCTGGTTTTTGGCCTGCCGCTGCTGGCGGGGGGCTGGCAACTGCTGGCTGAGGGGCTGAATCAGGCCCATCTGCAACGGCTGCTGGCCCAACCGGGCTTCTGGCACTCGGCGCTGCTGAGCCTGTGGATTGGCGCCGCCTCGACCCTCACCAGCCTGCTGCTGACCGCCCTGCTGCTGGCCCACAGCGACAGCCGGGCCTTCGGCTGGCTGCGCCGGTTGCTCTCGCCCTTGCTGGCGCTGCCCCACGTCGCCTTTGCCATCGGCTTTGCCTTTCTGCTCGCCCCCTCCGGCTGGCTGCTGCGCCTGCTCTCGCCGACCCTCACCGGGTTCGAGCTGCCCCCCGACTGGCAGACCCTGCGCGATCCCGCCGGGCTCGGGCTCATTCTTGCCTTGACCCTCAAGGAGACCCCCTTCCTGCTGCTGATGGCACTCGGTGCGCAAGAGCCCGCCAGGGTGGCACGCCAGCAGTGGCTGGGGGCGAGTCTGGGTTTCAGTATCCCCCAGATCTGGTGGCGCCTGCTGCTGCCGGCACTGTGGCCCGCCCTGCGTCTGCCCCTCTACGCGGTGGCCTCCTACGGGGTAGCCGTAGTGGATCTGGCCCAGCTGCTCGGGCCCGATGCCCCCGCCCCGCTGGCCGTTCGCCTGTGGCTCTGGTATCAGGATCCGGATCTGGTCTGGCGCGGCGCCACCGCCAGCGGCGCCCTGCTGCTGCTCGCCATCACGGCGCTGCTGCTGGCCCTGTTGCGGTTGCTGGAGCTGGCGCATAGAGCCCTTGGCAAACCCGGCTGGCTCGATGGCAGACGATCAGCCCCAAGCGCTCTTGGCCGCACCCTTGCCACCGGCAGCGTGATGACGCTGATCGTCCTCAATCTGACGGTACTGGGAGCGCTGCTGCTCTGGTCGCTGACCCGGCGCTGGCCCTTTCCCGCCCTCTGGCCAAGCCAGTGGAGCGGCCGCCATTGGCTCGACCTGCTGCCGACCCTGTCGCCGCTGTTGACCACCAGCATCCTGCTGGCGCTGGCGAGCGGGGCGATAGCGCTGGTGATGGCGGTGCTGAGCCTGGAGGCGCAGGCCGGCCGCCGCCCCTGGCCGCTCTGGCTTATCTGCCTGCCGCTGCTGCTGCCGCAGGCCAGCCTGCTGTTTGGCATTCGGCTGGGAGTGGACTGGTTCAGCCTCGGGTGGGGGGGCGATGGCATCGGCTGGGGCTGGGTACTCTGGAGCCAGCTGCTGTTTGTCCTTCCCTACGTCTATTTGTGCCTGCACGGACCCTATCGCCAGTTCGACGCGCGGCTCACCCAGAGCGCCCTGCTGCTTGGGGCAACCCCGTGGCGAGCCTGGTGGCAGGTGAAAGGGCCGCAGCTGGCGCGTCCGCTGTTGTTTGCCTTCGGCGTCGGAGCCGCTGTGAGTCTGGCCCAATACCTGCCGACCCTGCTGTTTGGCGCAGGCCGGGTGGTCACCATCACCACCGAGGCGGTGGCCATCGGCAGCGGTCTCAACCGGCGGCTGGCGTGCCTCTACGGCCTGCTGCAACTGCTGCTGCCACTCGTTATCTATCTGCTGGCGCTCTGGCTGCCGGCCCGACTAAACCCGGCGCTCAAAGGGAGCGGCTCACGATGAACTCTCATGTTGGAAATAGCCATATGCTGAGCACCACGCCTCTTCACCTCTATCTGGAGGAAAACCTGCTGCTCTCGCTGCCCGCCCTGCAGGTGGCGCCAGGCGAGGTGCTGACCCTGATGGGCCCCAGCGGCTGTGGCAAGAGCTCGCTGTTGGCGGCGCTGGCGGGGGTGCTGCCCGCAAGCGGCCCGCTCCGGCTGGAGGGGAACGTGACCCTAGGCGCACGCCGGCTCACCCAGCTGCCGCCCCAGGCGCGGCGCATCGGCATGCTGTTTCAGGATGATCTGCTGTTCGACCACCTGACGGTGGCCGAGAACCTGATGTTCGGCATGCCGGCCAGCGTGAAGGGGCACAGGGCGCGGCGGGAAAAGGCAGTGACCGCGCTGGCGCAGGTGGATCTGACAAGTCAGGCGGACAAGCTGCCGGAGGCGCTCTCCGGCGGCCAGAAGGCTCGCGTCAGCCTGCTGCGGGCGCTGCTGGCCGAGCCCGAGGCATTGTTGTTGGACGAGCCCTTCTCCCGCCTCGACAAGCCGCTGCGGGCCGCCTTTCGCGAACTGGTGTTCGCGCAGATCAAGGTGCTGGCCATCCCCGCCATTCTGGTGACCCACGACGCAGACGACGCGCCGGGCACCATACTCCAACTCACCGAATCCCGTTTTTGACCGAGGAGTGCACCTTGTTTGACCGCCACCTGATCCCCGTTATCCGCAGCCCCCTCACCCGGCTCGCCAGACCGCTCTGCCGCGCCGGGATCAGCGCCAACCAGGTAAGCCTCACCGGCTTTGCCATCGGCATGCTGGCGTTGCCGCTGCTGGCCTTTGGCTGCTATCAGTGGGCGCTGGCGGCCATCCTGTTCAACCGGCTGCTGGACGGGCTCGATGGCGCCGTGGCGCGGGAAACCGGCATCACCGACTGCGGCGGCTTTCTCGACATCACGCTGGATTTCATCTTCTACGCCGCCGTGGTGCTGGGCTTTGCCCTCGCCGCCCCCGCCAATGCGCTGCCCGCCGCCACCCTGCTGTTTGCCTTCATGGGCACAGGGTCGAGCTTTCTGGCATTTGCCATCATGGCCGGCAAGCGGGGCATCGACAATCCGGTCTATCACCACAAGTCCCTCTACTATCTGGGCGGCCTCACCGAGGGGAGCGAGACCATCGCCCTGTTCGTGCTGATGTGCCTGTGGCCCGCCGCCTTCGCCCCGCTCGCCTACGGCTTTGCCCTGCTCTGCGCCATCACCACCCTGACCCGGCTCTGGAGCGGTTACCACACCCTGCGTTGAGGCAGGATGGCAGGAGGGGGCCGCTACGGAACACTTGCGCATGGACGACAATGTTTTACCATGGCGACACTCTTTTTCAGGCTCATGAGAACCTTATGCGTCGCCTTGTCTCCGTGCTCACCCTCTCCCTGTTTCCCATGCTCTATGGCTGCAGCAGCACGCCGGCTGCCAAGCCCGTGGTCAAGCCCCAGCCCAACAGCGCCTTCATCAACCAGACGCCGCCGAGCAAACCCTTCTACGGGCAGGTGAGCCAGCCGGGTGTCAGCAAGGGGGACTTCGCCAATCGCGCCAACGTGGACAACTTCGTGCAGCGGATGGTGCAAAAACACGGCTTCGACGGCGCCGAGCTGCACCGGGTGCTGGCCCAGGCCGAGCGCTACGACTGGATCATCCGCCTGATGGATGCCCAGGCCCCCACCACCACGCCGCCCACCGGCCCGACCGGCGCCTGGAATCGCTACCGCGCCAAGTTCATCACCCCGGACAACGTGCAGAACGGCGTCAGCTTCTGGCGTGAGTACGAGAACGAGCTCAACCGTGCCCAGCAGGTGTATGGGGTGCCGCCGGAGATCATTGTCGGCATCATAGGCGTGGAGACCCGCTGGGGCCGGGTGATGGGCAAGACCCGCATCCTGGATGCGCTGGCGACCCTGGCGTTCGACTACCCGCGCCGGGCCGAGTTCTTCACCAGCGAGCTGGAATCCTTCCTGGTGATGACCCGCGACGAGGGGATGGATCCCACCGAACCCAAGGGCTCCTACGCCGGCGCCATGGGTTACGGCCAGTTCATGCCCTCCAGCTTCCAGCGCTACGCGGTGGACTTCAACGGCAACGGCCACACCAACCTGTGGGACCCGGTGGATGCCATCGGCAGCGTGGCCAACTACTTCAAGGCCCACGGCTGGGAGAAGGGGCAACCGGTGGCGGTGCGCGGGCAGGGCCAGCTGCCCGGTTACGAGCACGGCTTCCAGACCCGCTACCCGGTCGCTTCCCTGCGCCGCGCCGGGTTGACTCCCACCAGCACCCTCGGCAACCACAGCGAGGCGAGCCTGCTGCGCCTGGATGTGGGCACCGGCTATCAGTACTGGTACGGCCTGCCCAACTTCTACACCATCACCCGCTACAACCACAGCACCCACTACGCCATGGCGGTGTGGCAGCTGGGGCTGGCGGTGAAGGATGCCCGCGGCGGTTACTGAGCCAGGCATACAGCCAACAAAAACGGGCCCGCAGG
Source organism: Aeromonas sp. QDB54 (assembly GCF_027707385.1). Lineage (NCBI taxonomy): Bacteria > Pseudomonadati > Pseudomonadota > Gammaproteobacteria > Aeromonadales > Aeromonadaceae > Aeromonas > Aeromonas sp. QDB54. The sequence goes on from NZ_JAPCIT010000004.1 coordinate 179,275, forward strand.
CCCGTTTTTTTATTCGTTTTCCAGCAACCAGCGCTTGAGCAGGGCGGCCAGCTGGTTCTGCTCGGCCAGGGTCAATGGTGCCAGCAGGCGCCGCTCGTTGGCCACGTGCCGCTCCACCGCCCGGTCAACCAGTTCCCGACCCGCGTCAGTCAGGCAGACCAGCAGGCTGCGCCGATCGCTCGGGGCCGCCTGGCGTTCTACCAAGCCTCGCTCTGCCAGTTTGTCGAGCCGGGCTGTCATGGCCCCCGAGCTCAACATGGCGGATTGATAGAGCACGGTCGGGGTGAGCGGTTCGCCGGCCCGGCGCAGGGTCGCCAGAATGTCGAAGTCGCTGCCGAGCAGGCCGCACTCCTTGAGCTCCTCGCTCACCTCCCGTCCGGCGATCGCCGCCATTCGCGCCACCCGTCCCAGCACGCCCATGGGAGAGCAGTCGAGATCCGGTCGCTGCCGGGCCCACTGGGCCAACAGCAGGTCTACATGATCTGATTCCATCTTCGGCCACTTATCTTTTTATCGAGATACTTGATGGTAAACCAATTTGAGGCTAATTTATCTTTTCTTAAAGATACTTCATAAAGAGACAAGTTCATGCCCATGCTGATCGCCCTGCTGGCCCCCCTGCTCTGGGGCAGCACCTATGCCGTCGTCAGCCTCTCTCTGACCGACTACTCCCCCTACTGGGTGGCGGTGTGGCGGGCATTGCCGGCCGGGTTGCTCCTGTTGCTGGTACGCCCGCGCCTGCCGCCCCTGCCCTGGGGCAAACAGTGTCTGCTGGCGTTTTGCAACATCGCTGCGTTTTTTGCTCTGCTGTTCGTGGCCGCCTTCCGGCTGCCCGGGGCCGTGGCGGGCACCCTGGGTGCCACCCTGCCGCTGGTCCTGATGTTGCTGGCCTGGTTGCAAGATGGCGTCAGGCCATCCCTGAAATGGCTGCTGCTGGGCCTGATGGGGCTGGGCGGGGTCTTGCTACTGCTCAACCCTTCCGCCAATCTGGACCCTGTCGGCGTCACCTGTGCCCTGCTGGCGACCCTGCTCATCGGCCAGTCCAGCCGCTGGATGCAGCGCTGGCCGGTCAGCGATCTGCTGGCGCTGACCGCCTGGCAACTGCTGCTGGGCGGCCTGATGCTGATCCCGCTCGCCTGGTGGCTGGCCGGCCCCATGCCGCTGCCGCAGCCGGCAAGCGCTCCCGGCCTGCTCTGGCTGATCCTGCTCAACACGGCGCTGGCCTACTGGGCCTGGCTATGGGGGCTCAAGCGCCACGGCCCGGAGGTGATGGGCATGCTGGCCCTCACCAACCCCATGGTGGCGGTCTCCTGCGGTGTGCTGATGGTGGGGGAAACGCTGGATGCTCGCCAATGGCTCGGCATCGGGGTGATCCTGCTCTCCCTGTTCCTGATGAAGCTGCCGGCCCGCCACTTCTTCAAGCGCTGGCAGGCCCGCCGGGCGAGCACCGGTCAGTGCGGCAGGCCGTGAGCACGACCCATTCAACTCAAGCGCAATAAAAAAAGAGGAGCCATCAAGGCTCCTCTTTCACATTCCGCAGGTGTTTGAGTCGAACTCAGACCCCGGCCTTGGCCAGGGCGGCGGAGACGATCTGCTGGGCTTCCTGCTGGATGAGGTCCAGGTGTGCCTCGCCCTTGAAGCTCTCCATGTAGATCTTGTAGATGGACTCGGTGCCGGAGGGGCGCGCCGCGAACCAGCCGTTCTCGGTCACCACCTTGAGGCCGCCGATGGCGGCATCGTTGCCCGGTGCCTTGGTCAGCTTGGCGATGATGGGCTCACCGGCCAGGGTGGAGGCTTCCACCAGCGCCGGATCCAGCTTGGAGAGCACCGCCTTCTGGGCGCTGTTGGCCGGGGCATCGATGCGACGATAGCTGGAGCGACCGAACTTGGCTTCCAGTGCGTCGTAGTGGGCCTGCGGATCCTTGCCGGTCACCGCCAAAATTTCCGCCGCCAGCAGCGCCAGGATGAAGCCATCCTTATCGGTGGTCCAGACGGTGCCGTCTTTGCGCAGGAAGGAGGCGCCCGCGCTCTCCTCGCCGCCAAAGCCGAACTCGCCGCTATAGAGGCCATCCACGAACCACTTGAAGCCGACCGGCACCTCTTTGAGGGTACGGCCAATCTCGCCGGCAACCCGGTCGATCATGGAGGAAGAGACCAGCGTCTTGCCGACGGCTGCATCGGCAGACCAGCCGGTGCGATGGGTAAACAGATACTGGATTGCCACCGCCAAGTAGTGGTTCGGGTTCATCAGGCCAGACTTGGTAACGATGCCGTGACGGTCGTAGTCAGGGTCGTTGCCAAGGGCGATGTCGAACTTGTCCTTGAGAGCAATCAGGCTGGCCATGGCGAACGGGCTGGAGCAGTCCATCCGGATCTTGCCGTCTTTATCCAGGGTCATGAAGGAGAAGGTCGGGTCGACCTTGTAGTTCACCACCTCGATGTTCAGGCCATAGGTCTTGGCGATGACGTCCCAGTAGGCGACGCCGGAGCCGCCCAGCGGATCGACACCGATCTTGATGCCCGCTTGCTTGATGGCATCCATGTCCAGCACGTTCTTCAGGTCATCCACATAGGGAGTCACATAGTCGTGCAGGGCCACGAACGGGCTCTTGAGGGCCTCGGCGAACGCCATGCGCTTCACGCCGGCCAGACCCGCTTCCAGAATCGCGTTGGCGCGATCCTCCACCCACTTGGTGATCTCCCCTTCAGCGGGGCCGCCATGGGGCGGGTTGTATTTGAAGCCACCGTCTTCCGGCGGGTTGTGGGACGGGGTGATCACCACGCCGTCAGCACGGGCAGCCGGTTTGCCTGCATTGTGGCGCAGAATGGCGTGAGAGATGACCGGGGTCGGGGTGAAGCCGAGACCGGCCTGAATGCGGGTCTCGACGCCGTTGGCCGCCAGCACTTCCACCGCGCTGGCAAAGGCGGATTCAGAGAGGGCGTGGGTATCCATGCCGACAAACAGCGGGCCCGTGATGCCGGCCTGCTGGCGATACTCCACCAGCGCCTGGGTCACCGCCAGGATGTGGGATTCGGTGAAGGCGTTGTGCAGGGCGCTACCGCGGTGACCGGAGGTGCCAAAGGCAACCCGCTGCTCGGGGCGGCTCATGTCGGGCTTGTTGAGGTAGTAGGCGCTGACCAGACGGGGGATGTTGGTCAGGTCGCTCAAACGGGCCGGCTGACCGGCGTGGGAATGCTGTGCCATGGCGTTGTCCTTGCTTGATGGCGGCCTTGCCCGGCAAGGCCTGAGTCTGATGAACCGTTAAATTGCGCCGCACACCCGGGCGATCACCTCGTCGCCATAGCCCATGCTGGTCATCAGCTGGGCCACCATGTTTTGCTTGCGACTGGTGTTGGTATTGGTGATCACCCAGAACGGGGTCTCCGGCACCGGCTTGGGCTTGGTGGTGCTGCCGCTGGCGCGCAGGGCATCGGGATCCCGCGAGAAATAGACGCGCTTGCGCCCCTTGATTTCGGTGGCCTGGGTAAACCCGACCGGGTCATCCCGGTAGAGGGTACTGAGCACCTGCATGAAGCGGTTGATAGACTTCTCTTCTTTTTGCAGCTCGCCAGAGTCGAGCAGCGCCTCCAGCCCCATGGCATCGGCCACAGTGTGCGGCTGGGCCGTCGTCACCGGTTCGGCAACCGGCGCAGCCTGGTTGGCGGGCTGTTCCAGCAGGCGGCGCAGGATATCGGAGGCACTCTCGCCGATGTGCCGGGTCTGGCTGGCGATATAGAAGTAGAGATCGTCATCAAGCTCGATGGTTTTCATAGGGATGCGCTGGACTCGTCGAAATTCGGATGCGGCGATTATACATAGGCAAACCCGGCAGCCCAAGCAAGGGGCGGACAGATGTGCATGAATCTCATCGAGAATACGGCATAATAGCGGGCCAAGTGTGTGATCCGTCGCACTGATAGCCGATCTGGCAGACTTTTTTTAGAAAAAAAACCACACTTTTTTGCTCCACAATGAGTGAAATCCTTTTCTTTCCAGTGTGTTAAATCACAACGAATAACGCACTCACGACCGACAAGGTGTCATTTTGCAACAAAACCCATTATTGAACTTCAAGGAGCAGGGCCAGGGCCAGCCCGTCGTGCTGATCCACGGGCTGTTTGGCAGTCTGGACAACCTCGGCCTGCTGGCGCGCCCGCTGAGCGAACAATACCGGGTCATCAGCATCGATCTGCGCAACCACGGCGCCTCCTTTCACTCCGACGAGATGAGCTACCCGGCCCAGGCCGCCGATCTGCTCGCCCTGCTGGATCGGCTCGGGTTTGAGCAGGTGGCCATCGTGGGTCACTCCATGGGGGGCAAGGTGGGCATGCAGCTGGCGAAGCTCGCGCCAACGCGCGTTGCCAAGCTGGTGGTAGCCGATATCGCGCCGGTCGCCTACCCCCACGCCCGCCACCAGAATGTGTTCGCCGGCCTCAACGCCACCCTCCAACTCGCTCCGCAAAGCCGCAGCGAGGCGGAAGCCATCCTGGCGCAGCACATCGAGATCGCCGGCGTACGCCAGTTCCTGCTCAAGTCGTTTGCCAAAGCCGGGCACGGCTGGGGCTGGCGCTTCAACGTCCCGGCCCTTGAGCGCAACTACACCAACATCATGGGCTGGCCCGATGCACAGAGCCGTTTCGAGGGCCCTGCGCTGTTCATCAAGGGGGGGGATTCCGATTACATGCAGCCTGAACATACCGAGACGGTGATGGCGCAATTTCCCGCAGCCAAGGCCCGGGTCATCGCCGGTACCGGTCACTGGCTGCACGCGGAAAAGCCGATTTTGTTCAACAAACTGGTTGTGGATTTCCTGTCGACAGGCGGTTAACAGTTTCAAATCCTTTGTGATATAGTGCGCCCGTCATAAGGAGTGTGCGCAATCCATGCTAAGTGAACATATCGACCTGATTGAGAGTCTGGGCCTGAAGTTATTCTTTGTGGCCATTTTCGTATTGATTGGCCTGGCCATTCAGGACGTGCTCAAACGCGGCAACGTGCCCCGTTTTGGCCGACTCATCGTCTGGTTGGTACTCTTCCTGGGTTGTGCAGGTTTTGTCGCCAAGGGGCTGATCGAACTGGGCTGGGAAGGCTCAGGCATCGGCTAACTTATTTTCATCTGTGATGTATGGCCAAACAGCAAACTGATCGAACAACACTGGATCTGTTCGCAAATGAGAAGCGCCCCGGCAGGCCAAAGACCAACCCACTCCCCCGCGAGACCCAGCTCAAGATCAACAAGCGCAACCAGCTCAAGCGCGATCGGGAGAACGGTTTGAAGCGGGTAGAGTTAAAGGTGGAGGCCGAGTTGCTGGAACGCCTGAACCAACTTGCGTTACAACAGAACATCAGCCGAGCCGAGCTGATCCAATCTATCCTGAAGCAACAGATTGAGTCTGCACATGCTGCAGGTATCACAATCTGACCGTTAAGCATTAACACCAGATACGGGTAACTAAACACTATGGCTAGTGTAGGTCTGTTTTTCGGCAGCGATACCGGTAATACCGAAGCTGTCGCCAAGATGATCCAGAAAGAACTGGGCAAACAACTGATTGAAGTCCGTGACATTGCCAAGAGCAGCAAGGCCGACATCGACAGCTTCGATCTGCTGATGTTCGGTATCCCGACTTGGTACTATGGCGAAGCCCAGGCCGACTGGGACGACTTTTTCCCCGAGCTGGAAGAGATCGACTTCACCAACAAGCTGGTCGCCATCTTCGGATGCGGCGATCAGGAAGACTATGCCGAGTACTTCCTCGACGCCATGGGCACCCTGCGTGACATCGTCGAAGCCAAAGGCGCCATCGTCATCGGCAATTGGCCAACCGCCGGCTACGAATTCGAAGCCTCCAAGGCACTGGTGGACGACAAGCACTTCGTGGGTCTGGGCATCGACGAAGATCGCCAGCCGGAGCTGACCGCCGAGCGCGTCAAGGGCTGGTGCAAGCAGCTGCACGAAGAGATGTGCCTGGCCGAGCTGGAGTGATCTAGGCTCGCCAGCCTCTCTGACAACAAGGGCCCCGCGGGGCCCTTGTTGTTTTCTGGCTCATGCTCTCTCGCCACTTCGGTGCTCCGGTTTGGCCCGCACATAGAGGGTGCGCTTGACCTGGGCCACCAGCTCGCCGCTCTGATCCTGCACCGTCACTTCGAACTCGGGGAAGTGCTTGTCTCCCCCGTCGGTCGCCGCCACGATGGCAGCCAGCTTGCCGTCGGTCAGGTTGAATTCGGCCACCAGCTTGCCCTTGCCCGGCTTGATGTAGTTGATGCTGCCCGCTTTGTCCCAGACGTAATAGCGGTTCTTGAAATAGCCCATCAGCATCAGTGGATAGATGGGATCGGTCATCGCAAACATGCTGCCACCAAACTGGGTACGGTTGGCGTTCTTGTTCCACCAGCGGGACTTGAGGGTGACCCGGCAGAAGCGAAAATCATCGCTCAATGTCTCTATCTTGATGCCGGCGCCCCAGAAGGGAGGCCAGGCGTTGAGGGCGCGGCGCACCCAGGCCGCATTGTCAAAAAGCCAATCCATGGATCTCATCCGACCAGACAGTGAAGAAGGTTACATTTTATCAACATTCACCAAACGAGCAAGCCATCGCGAGAATCCGTCCAATTCCGCCGGATGGCGCCATCTGCGCTAAAGCCCTTGAATTACTGGGTTTATTTTTAGGTGAGCTACGACCTATAATGACAGGCCAAGCGAGTTCGTGGTTGCCATTCCAGCGGCAGTCAATCAGAATAACCACACCTTCGAGAATGCGAATAAATAGAATATGGCAGACAACAACCAAGCGTTAAAAAAGGCCGGGCTCAAGATCACCTTGCCCCGTGTCAAAATCCTGGAAATCCTGCAACAGCCGGACTGCCAGCACACCAGTGCGGAAGATCTGTACAAACGACTGATCGACCAGGGTGAAGAGATTGGTCTCGCTACCGTATATCGCGTTCTCAACCAGTTTGATGATGCCGGTATTGTTACCCGTCACCACTTCGAAGGGGGCAAGTCGGTGTTCGAACTGGCCACCCAGGAACACCACGACCACCTGGTCTGCCTCGACTGCGGCAAGGTGATCGAGTTCTCCGACGAGGTGATCGAGCAGCGCCAGCGCGATATCGCCCAGCAGCACAACATCCGGCTGACCAATCACAGCCTCTATCTGTACGGCCACTGCGCCGCCGGCGAGTGCAAGCACGAAGATTGACCCGCCAGGCAGAGACAATAAAAAAAGCCAGCATCACGCTGGCTTTTTTGTGTCCGTCATTTAGAACCCGGTTAGGGTCTTGCTCCGAGGCCGTGCTCAAGGCTCATCTGCTGCTCAAAGCCCTCACGTATCTCTATACGCGCCGGTTCCTGTGCGGCTTCACCTTGCTGACAACCTCTCGTCACGGATCGTAAACAGGCTCCCAGATCAAGAAAGGGCAGGGTCTCCCCTGCCCTCTTCTGTTATCAGGCCTCGGCCTTGCCCCACACGTCGCGCAGGGCCACGGTGCGGTTGAACACCAGATGCTCCGGGCTGGAGAGCTTGTTGTCGGCGCAGAAGTAACCTTCACGCTCGAACTGGTAAGCCTGCTCCGGCTTGGCGTTCTTCAAGGAGGCCTCGACGCGGGCGCCCTCAATGATCACCAGGGAGTCCGGGTTCAGGGCCGCTTCGAAGTCCTCTTCGGCGCCCGGGTTCGGCACCTTGAACAGACGGTCGTAGAGGCGCACTTCGGCCGGCAGGGAGTGAGTGGCGCTGACCCAGTGGATCACCCCTTTCACCTTGCGGCCATCGGCCGGATCCTTGCCCAGGGTCTCGGGATCGTAGGAGCAGTAGATGCAGGTGACCTTGCCATCGGCATCCTTCTCGACCCGCTCGGCCTTGATGACGTAGGCATTGCGCAGGCGCACTTCCTTGCCCAGCACCAGTCGCTTGAACTGCTTGTTGGCTTCTTCTTTGAAGTCTGCTTCATCGATGAGGATCTCGCGGGTGAAGTTCAGCTCGCGGGTGCCCATCTCGGCGTTGTTCGGGTGGGCCGGGGCGGTCAGCACTTCGTCGGCGGCCAGGTTCTCGATGACCACCTTGACCGGGTGCAGCACAGCCATGGCGCGCGGGGCGTTCTCGTTGAGATCTTCGCGGATGCAGGCTTCCAGCATGCTCATCTCGACGATGTTGTCCTGCTTGGTCACGCCGATGCGCTTGCAGAACTCGCGGATGGAGGCCGGAGTGTAGCCACGACGACGCAGACCGGAGACGGTCAGCATGCGAGGATCGTCCCAACCGTCCACGTGCTTCTCGGTCACCAGCAGGTTCAGCTTGCGCTTGGACATGACGGTGTATTCGAGGTTCAGCCGGGAGAACTCGTACTGACGGGGGTGGCAGTCGATGGTGATGTTGTCCAGCACCCAGTCGTACAGGCGACGGTTGTCCTGGAACTCCAGCGTACAGATGGAGTGGGTGATCCCTTCCAGGGCGTCCGAGATGCAGTGAGTGAAGTCATACATCGGGTAGATGCACCACTTGTCACCGGTCTGGTGGTGGTGGGCAAACTTGATGCGGTAGATAACCGGATCACGCATCACCATGAAGGGGGATGCCATGTCGATCTTGGCGCGCAGGCAGGCGGCGCCTTCGGCAAACTCGCCGTTCTTCATCTTCTCGAACAGGGCCAAGTTCTCGGCCACCGAACGATCGCGGAACGGGCTGTTCTTGCCCGGCGCAGTCAAGGTGCCACGGTATTCGCGCATCTGCTCGGCAGAGAGTTCGTCCACGTAGGCCAGGCCCTTCTCGATGAGCTCGATGGCATAGCCGTGCAGCTTGTCGAAATAGTCGGAGGAGTAGCAGATCTCGCCATTCCACTGGAAGCCGAGCCACTGCACGTCCTGCTTGATGGACTCAACGTACTCGATATCTTCCTTCACCGGGTTGGTGTCGTCGAAGCGCAGGTTGCACTGGCCCTGGTAGTCGCGGGCGATGCCGAAGTTCAGGCAGATGGACTTGGCGTGACCGATATGGAGATAACCGTTCGGCTCGGGCGGAAAACGGGTATGCACGCTGCTGTGCTTACCGCTGGCCAGATCTTCATCAATGATCTGACGAATAAAGTTAGTTGGGCTGTTCGCCTGACTCATGGCTCACCTCAAAAATGCGTCACTGGCGGAAGTTGTGCCGGCTGGCACCCTCATCCCCCCGCCGTCAAGCCGGATATGATCCCTCATTACGCGCCCTGTCTCAACCTGAATTTGCCCGTTTCGGGGTACTGGCACCGCAAAACAACACGTACTGGGGCCGGTTTGACTGACTGGCGAAAAAAAAGACCCCGCACGAGGCGGGGTTCAAGGTGATGAAAAACAAAAACAGACAATACACACACACAACAAAGGCTCACACGCACAGTCAACCTTTCCCAAGCCCGATGGCCATCGCCCTTGGGAAAGGCGGGTCTTGCGACCCACCTTGCGTTATGGATTGAGGACTATCAGTTCAGCTCGGTGACGCGGCTGGTGCGCTTGCCATCGAAGCTGGTGGTACGCAGGTAGACCTTGCCATCCACGGTCGGCTTGGCGGCAGCGTCGTAGGCGCTCCAGCTCTTGCCATCCAGGCTGTACTGGATGGGCAGACCCGGCAGATCCACGTTCGCTTCCAGCACGCCGTTCACCACCTTGGCACCCGGTACGGAGAGGCGGTATTCCACCCCGGCCTGGTCCAGTTTCGGCAGCACGCGCTGACCCAGTACGTTGGCGAACTGGTTCCACTCCTTGTTTAGGGTGGCCTTGTTGACGAACTTGGTGGTGCCGGAGAACTCGCGGTTCTTCACGTAGTTGAGCTCGAAGCCGCCCTTGTGCCAGGCACGCTCGGCCATGGAGAAGATGCGCGGGTAGACCATGTACTCGTATTGCGCGTCGGTACGCACGGTTTCGCTCCACTGCTGACCGGAGATCCCCTTGAACTTGACCGGATCCTGGTCACCCTTGGCCACGAAGGCGTTGCCGTCGCGGTCAACCGAGGTCTCGGCGTTCTGCGGCAGGTTTTCCGGGGCGAAGGCGAATACCTTGCGGGTGTCGTTGAAGCGGGTGGCCCAGTAGTAGCCGCGCTCGGCCGGGTGTACCTCGTTCGGGAAGTCGAAGTAGAGGTAATCCGGGTTGGAGAGCACCACGTCATAGCCCTTGTGCGCCCACTTCATCGCTTCGTTGAAGCCACCCCAGTAGAGGGTTTCCCAGAAGTTGACCCGGGTCTTGTCGGTGGCAAACACGCTGGCATCCTTCGCGTACTTCAGACCATCTTCCCACGCCTGCAGAGTGGAGAAGCCGTGGCCCTTGACCATTTCGCTCACTTCCTTGGCGAAGTAGACCGGCAGCTCGGCCACGTCCTTGATCTTGCCATCGTCGATCATCTTCTGGCACATCGGAGACTTGCCGAACGGCTTGTCCTGCTTGCTGGAGTCGACGTTGCCCTTCCAGGCGACCAGCTCTTCTTTCTTGGTGACGGCCGGATCCTGGTAACCACCGCCCTGCATGATGTTCTTCGCCTCGTCACCACCGTAGTGCCAGGCGGTCAGCGGCTGGCCGGCGGCCTGGTGCATCTGGGCCACTTCGTCCATCACCTTGGCCACGAAAGTGGCGGCGCCCGGCTGGCAGGGGTTGATGAAGGACATCTTGTCGTAGAACTGTACCGAGGTGACGTTGGAGGTATCGGCCGGGTCAGTCAGACGGAACTGGTTGGCTTCGGTCTCTTTACCTTCAGCCATCAGACGCTTGTAACGCGCTTCCATGGAGACCACGGCGGCACGGGCGTGCGCCGGCATGTTGATCTCGGGGATCACTGTCACACCGCGGGCCTTGGCATAGCGTACCAGGTCGATGTAGTCGGCCTTGCTGTAGAAACCGGAACCCTGGTTGTCGCTGGTCGGACCGGAGCCCAGCTGCGGCATCAGGCACTTGGTTTCCGACTCGTCGTGGCAACGCTGGCTGCCGACGTCGGTCAGCTCCGGCAGGCCCGGGATCTCCAGACGCCAGCCTTCATCGTTGGTCAGCCCCAGGTGCAGCACGTTGAGCTTCATGGCGGACATCTGGTCAACCAGCTTCTTCAGGGTTTCTGGGCTTCTGAAGTGACGGGCCACGTCGGTCTGCATGCCACGGTATTCAAAGCGCGGCGCATCTTCGACATGCATCTGGCTGACCAGCTTGTCGTTGACCCCCAGGAGGGAGATCAGGGACTGGGCCCCCCAGAAGGCGCCTTCGATGTCATGCCCCTGCACCACAGTGCCTTTCTGGCCGATGGTCATGTCGTAGCCTTCGGCCTGCTTGAGCTTGCTGCCAAGCTTGATGGTCACTGGGTAGCCGGTGTCGGAGAGGGTAACACCCAGCTTGGTCAGTTGAGCCTTCAGGGCTTCGGCGCGATCGCTCGGCAGGTCCAGGGCATTGAGCTTGATGGTGGAGAAGTCGACCTGCGGGCCGGCCTTGACAACCTGCTTCATCGGGGTCGGCAGGATCTGGTTGTCGACCTTGCCAGCCGGCAGCAAGGTGCTGGTCTGGTTGGCGGCGAAACGGGTTTCGCTGTTCATCAGGATGTTGTTGTCATCCTTGGTGCGCTTCCAGCCGTCGGCCGGCATCGGCTTCTCGTAGGTGGTGGCATCGTCGATGTTGCTCATGCTGGCCAGCACTTTCGGCTCGGCCCCTTCGCTGGCGACATACCAGTTCGGCATGATGTCAGATTCGAACAGTACCCAGTACTCCACCACCAGCGGCACTTCGACCGTGGCATCCTTGGCAAAGCCCTGGAACTTCTCGGTCGGCGTCAAACGATAAAGGTCGCCGGTCAGGTGGGTAATGGTGAACTGATCGTTGTCCACCCGCTGGATGCGGCGGATGGAGGATACATAGATGCTCCAGTCTTTGGAGGTGACGTCAGCACCGGTATTGGTCAGGTGCAGCTTGGCAACGCCACAGCTCGCCCACTCGGAGCCCAGCGCCTGGCAGTCGAGGCCGGCGCCGGCACCGTCGTTGGTGACGACTTCGTACTTGACGACGAGGTTGCTGGCGAGGGCGTCGACCACGGCTTGCTTGGCGGCATCGGCTGCCTGTACCTGGCTGACGAAAACGGTAGACATGGCAATGGCTAACAGAGAATGTTTCAAGTTCATAACTGCTGCTCTCATTTGAAGTAAAGGTTGGATTTTCTTGGCTTTTTTTATATGGGGCCCCGAGGCGGGGCCCTTAGTTATGTCAACAATGGACTTAGACTTGAGGCGAGCTTGGCGCCCGATTAACGCAGGGCCTTCATCTCACCGGCGATGATTTCGGCCAATGGGCCCAGAATCACCTGCAGGTTCTGCTCACCGAGCTTGACCACACCGGCCGCGCCCAGGGCTTTGAGCTTGCGCTCGTCAACGATGCTGCGGTCTTTCAGGGTCAGACGCAGACGGGTGATGCAGGCATCGATGGTCACCAGGTTCTCTTGACCGCCCAACACTTCCAGATACTGGCGTGCCAGTTCGGTACGGTCGGTGGTCTGGGCAGCAGCCGGAGCAGCAGCTTCATCATCTTCACGACCCGGAGTTTTCAGACCCAGTTTGGCAATGACAGCGCGGAATACCACGTAGTAGAGACCGAAGAACACCAGACCTTGCGGGATCAGCATGTACCAGTTGGTCGCCAGCGGGTTGCGGCTGGAGAGCACCATATCCACCAGACCGGCACTGAAACCGAAGCCGGCCATCCAGTGCATGGAAGCAGCGATGAACACGGAAACACCGGTCAGGAAAGCGTGAATGACGTACAGCACCGGTGCCACGAACATGAAGGAGAACTCGAGCGGCTCGGTCACCCCGGTGAAGAAGGAGGCAAAGGCGGCTGCGATCATGATGGATGCAACCTTGTCCTTGTTCTCTTTCTTGGCGGAGTGGTAGATGGCCAGTGCGGCACCCGGCAGACCGAACATCATGATCGGGAAGAAGCCAGCCTGGTACATGCCTACCACGCCTTTCACCTGATCCAGGCTCTTGCCTGCAGCCAGAGCGGCATCGATGGTAGCCTGACCACCCAGGAAGTTCGGGATGTCGTTGATGCCGGCCACGTTGAACCAGAACACGGAGTTCAGGGCGTGGTGCAGACCAATCGGGATCAGCAGGCGGTTGAAGAAGGCGTAGATACCGGCGCCGGTGGAGCCCAGGCTGACGATGGATTCACCAAAGCTCACCAGACCACCGTAAATGACCGGCCAAACGGCCATCAGGATGAAGGAGACGACGATCATCACCACGGAGGTTACGATCGGCACCAGACGGCGGCCGGAGAAGAAAGCCAGTGCCTTGTGCAGTTCCACGCTGCTGAAGCGGTTGTAGAGCTCGGCGGCGATGACACCACACAGGATACCGACGAACTGGTTGTTGATCTTGGCAAAGGCTGCCGGAACCTGCTCTACAGGGATGCCTTTAATCATCGCCACAGAACCAGGGCTCAGCAGAGTGGTCACCACCAGGAAACCGACCAGACCGGCCAGCGCGGCAGAACCGTCTTTGTCTTTGGACATACCATAGGCAACACCGACCGCAAACAGCGTGGACATGTTGTCGATCAGTGCTGAACCCGCCTTGATCAGGAAGGCGGCCAGCGCGCTGTCACCACCCCAACCATTCGGGTCAATCCAGTAGCCAACCCCCATCAGGATCGCGGCGGCAGGCAGTACCGCTACCGGCACCATCAGGGCACGGCCGATCTTTTGCAAATAACCGAGAATGTTCACGGTTCCTCTCCTTAGTTAATGTTTCTCTAGAAATTAAGTGCTTATCACGTTTGACGCATAAGCCATCAAGGCTTGATTGGCAGTCTAGGGCTTTTATTTCGCTGCGCAAATTAATAAACCTGTAATCGTGATCATTATCACCCAAACGAGATAAAGGTGGCGGATAGATGTGGCTTAGTTCGCAATCTTTATTTACGCTATAAAACAACTTGAATCCGTCCCAGTCTATTTGCCGCCGACATCCCGGCAGCAACCCGTACAGAGGTATCTACAATGCGCCTGATCCCGTTGAAATCTGCCAGCCAAGTGGGCCTGTGGTCTGCCCGTTACATCGTTGACCGTATCAATGGGTTCAAACCCACTGCCGAGCGCCCCTTCGTACTGGGCCTGCCCACTGGCGGCACCCCGCTCAACACTTACAAGCGCCTGATTGAACTGCATAAAGCTGGTGAAGTGAGCTTCCAGAACGTGGTCACCTTCAACATGGACGAGTACGTCGGCCTGCCGGAAGATCACCCGGAGAGCTACCACAGCTTCATGCACAACAACTTCTTCAGCCACATCGACATTCGCCCCGAGAACATCAACATCCTCAACGGCAACGCCCCGGATCTGGTGGCCGAGTGCAAGCGCTATGAAGACAAAATCAAGTCCTACGGCAAGATCCACCTGTTCATGGGCGGTGTCGGCAACGACGGGCACATCGCGTTCAACGAACCGGCTTCATCCCTCTCCTCCCGCACCCGGGTCAAGACCCTGACCGAAGACACCCGCATCGCCAACTCCCGCTTCTTTGGCGGCGACATGGAGCAGGTGCCCAAGCTGGCGCTGACCGTGGGTGTCGGCACCCTGATGGATGCGGAAGAGATCATGATCCTGGTGACCGGTCACGGCAAGGCCCAGGCCCTGCAGGCCGCGGTGGAAGGCAGCGTCAACCACATGTGGACCATCTCCACCCTGCAGCTGCATCCGAAGGGAATGATGGTGTGTGACGAACCCTCCACCATGGAGCTCAAGGTCAAGACGGTGCGTTACTTCCAGCAGCTCGAAGCCGCCAATATCGGCCGTCTGTAAGGAGTCACCATGTACGCATTGACCAACTGCACCCTCTACACCGGCAGCTGCGTGCTGACCGGTTACGGGGTAGTCATCGAGGGCGACAAGATTGTCGCCATCTCCCGCCTGGCCGAACTGCCGGCCGGCATCGAACGCATTGATCTCAAGGGTGCCAACCTGAGCGCCGGTTTCATCGACGTGCAGCTCAACGGCTGTGGCGGCGTCATGTTCAACGGCCACATCACCACCCAGACCCTGGCGACCATGCAGGCCGCCAACCTGAAATCCGGTACCACCAGCTTCCTGCCGACCCTGATCACCAGTCCGGACGCAGACATGAAGCAGGCCGTCGCCGTCACCCGCGACTACATGGCTGCGCACCCCAACGAAGTACTGGGCGTCCATCTGGAAGGGCCCTACACCAACCTCAAGCGCAAGGGGATCCACCCGGCCGAGCAGATCCGCCAGCCCGCCGACGAGATGATCGACTTCTTCTGCGCCAACGCGGATGCCATCGCCAAGATCACCCTGGCGCCGGAGCGCAACAAGCCGGAGCACATCCGCCGGCTGGTGGAGGCCGGTATTCTGGTCTCCGCGGGCCATACCGCCGCCAACTACGATCAGGCCATGACCGGGTTCGACAACGGCATCCGCTTTGCCACCCACCTCTACAACGCCATGACTCCGACCGTGAACGGTCGCGAGCCGGGCGTGGTCGGTGCCATCTACGATCGCAAGGATGTCTATGCCGGCGTCATCGTCGACGGCCATCACGTGCACTGGGCCAACGTGCGCCTTGCGCACAAGATGCTGGGAGAGCGACTGGTGCTGGTCACCGACGCGACCGCACCGGCAGGGGCACCGGAAGGCTTTGAGAAGTTTGATTTTTGTGGCGCAACCGTCTATTTCCGCGATGGTCAGTGCGTCGACGAGAATGGTACACTCGGCGGCTCTGCCCTCACCATGATTGAGGGGGTGGAGAATCTGGTCAAACAGGTCGGATTACCGCTCGATGAAGCACTGAGAATGGCCACCCTTTACCCTGCTCGCGCCATTGGATGGGACTCACGTCTCGGTAGTATCCAGGTCGGAAAAATAGCCAACCTGACTGTCTTTGATCAGGCCTTCACGGTCTGCGGGACCGTGGTTAACGGACACTACACAACACAGTGACACTATGACTGGCGGACAAATAGCAAACGTAGATCTTATCAAGCAGGTCAACAGTGCAGCCGTGTATCGGCTCATCGACCTGCAGGGGCCCATCTCGCGGGTCAAAATTGCCGAGTTGAGTCAGCTGGCCCCGGCCAGCGTGACCAAGATAACCCGGCAACTGATCGAGCATGGCCTGATCAAGGAGACCTCGCCGCAAGCCTCCACCGGCGGACGGCGCGCCATCTCCCTGACCACCATCAAGCATCGCTTCCAGTTTGTGTCCGCCAAGCTCGGCCGCGGCTACCTGCAGCTCGCCCTGTATGACCTCGACGGTAAGGAGCTCGATCAACACATCACCCAGGTGACCGAGATCGAGCAACAGCCGGTGGTCGACATGCTGCTGCGGGAGATCGGTGCCTTCATCGACTCCCAGCAGGATCGCAGCCGCAACCTCATCAGCATCGCGCTGACCATGCCGGGTCTGGTCAATCCGGAATCCGGCATGGTCATCTACACCCCCAAGTACCAGATCCGCAATCTGGCGCTGGCCAAGCTGCTGGAAAACCACTTCAACCTGCCCTGCTACGTGGGCAACGACACCCGCTCGCTGGCACTGGCCGAACACTTCTTCGGCGAGTCCCGCGACTGCATGGACTCCATCCTGGTGAGCGTCCATCAGGGGGCGGGTTCTGGCATCATCACCAAGGGCAAGGTGTTTCTCGGCCAGAACCGCAACGTCGGCGAGATCGGCCACATCCAGGTCGAACCGCTCGGCAAGCGCTGCCACTGCGGCAACTTCGGCTGCCTGGAGACCATCGCCTCCAACGAGGCCATTGTCGACAAGGTGAAGGAGCTCATCAGCCGCGGCCACCTGAGCTCGCTGCAAGAGAAGCACATCACCATCCAGGAGGTGTGCAAGGCGGCCATGGCCGGTGACGAGCTGGCCCGCAGCGTGATCGAGAACGTGGGTGAGCATCTGGGACGGGCGGTGGCCATCACGGTCAACCTGTTCAACCCGCAGAAGGTGCTGATCGCGGGCGAAATCACCGCCGCCGAAGAGATCCTGTTCCCGGCCATCCGCCGCTGCGTGGAGCACCAGTCGCTGCCAAGCTTCCATCGCGGCCTGCCCATCGTGAAGGCACGCTTCCAGAATCAGCCCACCGTCGGCGGTTTCGCGCTGGTGAAGCGGGCCCTGCTGGAAGGGGACCTGCTGCAGATCATCATGGAGCAGAAGTAAGGCCGAGGCCTTGCGAAACAACAACGGCAGCCACTGGCTGCCGTTTTTTATTGGTCACTTTCGCCGGGTTAGCCCGCCCGACACGGTTTGAACAGATCCAGCGCTCCATCATACACCTGGGTCTGCACATCCATGATGCCGAGCATGGAGTGGAACAGATTGTCGTGGGAGAAGCGCTTGCTGGCCGCTTCCTGCTGCAGACAGGTCATATCCAGCTGGCGATCGGCCTGCAACTGGGGTGAGAACCAGGTCATCAGCGGTACCCGGGTCTGATCATCCGGCGCAAACTTGTAGGGGGTGCCGTGCAGGTAGAGCCCCATGGCCCCGAGGGATTCGCCGTGATCCGACAGATAGACCAGCCCCACGTTGTAATCCTGCTCCAGCGTCTTGAGCTTGTCGATGAGGCGGGCCACCACCTTGTCGGTGTAACGGATGGTGTTGTCATAGGTGTTGACCAGCTCTTCATTGGTGCAGTTTTCGATGTCGCTGCGCGGGCAGTCCGGCACGAAGGTCCGCTCACTGGCGGGATAGCGGCGATAGTAGGTCGGACCGTGGCTGCCCATCAGGTGGAAGGCCACCAGCTTGTTGCCCTTCATCTGCGCGATCTGCCGATCCAGCCCCTCCAGCATCACCTCGTCGTAGCAGGAACCCTTCTGGCAGTACTGGGGAAAATCCTTGGCCTCGATCTCGATGGTGGGCACGTTCTTGCACACTCCCTTGCAACCGCCGTCGTTCTCCTTCCAGAGCACGGAGACCCCAGCATGCTGCAGCACATCCAGCATGCCGTCGCGGGACTGGGCCAGGGTGTCGTCATAGCCGCGCCGTGTCAGGTTGGAGAACATGCAGGGCACCGAAACCGCAGTGGCGGTGCCGCAGGAGCGCACGTTGCGAAACGAGACCATGCCCGACTCCCGCGCGGTGAAGCTGTTGGTGGCCTTGCCGTAACCGTTGAGGGAGTAGTTCTGGCTGCGCGCCGTCTCCCCCACCACCAGGAACATCAGGGTCGGCTTGCCGCCCTGCCCCACCACCCTGGCATCGGTGCCCAACGGCTGATACGGGATCGGGGTGGCAAACAGAATGTCGGTGGCGTAACGATAGAGGCCGTGCACATAGTTGGCGGGCACTATCTCCTTGCCGAGGGACTTGTTGTTGCGCCCGACCGAGGCGTAATCCTGGTAATAGAGCGCCGCCACTCCCACCAGAAACAGCAGGGACAGGGCGATGGAGCCAAGCCGCAGGCCCAGCCCCTTATACCAGGGACGGGGATACTCTATCTTCACCCACAGCAGAACCAGCGCAGGCAGCAGGCCGGTCAGCACGAACCAGAGCAGGATGGAGGCATTGAAGTAAGAGGTCGCCTCCCCCGTGTTGGTTTCGACGATGTTCTGCACCATGCTCACGTCGAAGATGACGCCGTACTTGAGCATGGCGTAGCTGACCACGGATCCCATCAGGATCAGCAGCACGAAGAAGGGCTTGAGCAGATAGCGAAAGGTAAAAGGCAGGAACACCGCGTTGAGCGCGGCCAGCAGCACGAAGGGGATCGAGAGGGCGAAGCCCGTCTTGACGTGTTCCAGCTTGGTGAGAATGGTGTAAAAGTGCAGGAAAATGGGCCAGTTGAATACCAGTGCAAACAACAGCACCAGCAACAGATTCACCTTCATCACACCCAGGGTGATGCGCATAACGATACTCCGACAAACCAGGCAGGACAGGGGCCACACAGGGCACCTCTTGTTGCAGTCTCGCTTGCCGATCCCTCCTCCCGAGGTGATGGCGGCAAGGGGCAGCGAGGCCCGGACACGGCAGGCAGCTTAAAAAGCCAAACTTAAGGGAAAATTAAGGCGGGCAATGCCATGGCCGGCACGGCCTTCAGGCGTCAGGTCCTCACAAGAAAAACGGCAGCCGAGGCTGCCGTTTTAGCGGGGGCGAGCAGAGCGTCGCCACCTGAGTGTTCACGAACCGGGTTACAGGGTCGCGGCGACTTCGTCGGAGATGGAGCCGTTGTGGTACACCTCCTGCACGTCGTCCAGATCTTCCAGCATGTCGATGAGGCGCATCAGCTTGGGCGCGGTCTCGGCATCCAGCTCGGCTTCGGTGGACGGGATCATGGTCACTTCGGCGCTCTGGGGCTTGAAGCCGGCGGCTTCCAGACCATCGAGCACGGTGCCGAAATCGTTCGGGGTGGTATACACCTCGATGGAGCCATCCTCTTCGGTCACCACATCGTCGGCACCAGCTTCCAGGGCGGCATCCATCAGGGCATCTTCATCGACGCCCACGAAGGTCAGCAGCCCTTTCTTGCTGAACAGATAGGCAACAGAGCCATCGGTGCCCAGGTTGCCACCGCACTTGCTGAAGGCGTGACGCACTTCGGCAACGGTACGGTTGCGGTTGTCGGTCAGGCACTCCACCATGACGGCAGAGCCGGCCGGGCCGTAACCTTCGTATACGATGGTCTCGAGCTGTTCGCCATCGCCACCGCCGGCGCCACGCTGGATGGCACGGTTGATGGTGTCGCGGGTCATGTTGCCGGTCAGGGCAGCCGCCACCGCCGCACGCAGGCGCGGGTTGTTGGCAGGATCGGCATCACCCAGACGTGCGGAGGTGGTGATTTCGCGGATCAGCTTGGTGAAGATCTTGCCGCGCTTGGCGTCTTGCGCCGCTTTGCGGTGTTTGATGTTGGCCCATTTACTGTGACCTGCCATAGGGACTCTCCGTTATTTTTGAATTTCAGTAACACTGGTCATGACTAATGCAAGGGAAAGGCCGCATTGCTGCGGCCTTTGCTGCCGGTAACGGCTTATTCATCACCCTTGACGGTGGTCGCAATCGCCAGCTCGCCCAGTTGGGCGGCGTTGGCAAAGCTGGGGGCGTCTGTCATCAGACAGGCGGCCGCCGTGGTTTTCGGGAAGGCAATCACGTCCCGGATGTTTTCAGTACCGGTCAGCAGCATGCTCAGACGGTCCAGGCCGAAGGCCAGGCCGGCGTGCGGCGGGGTACCGTACTTCAGGGCATCCAGCAGGAAGCCGAACTTCAGGCGCTGCTCGGCCGGGGTAATACCCAGGATGTCGAACACGGTGGCCTGCATCTCGCTGTTGTGGATACGGACAGAACCGCCACCCACTTCGTAGCCGTTGATCACCATGTCGTAAGCGTTGGCGTAAGCGCCTACCGGGTTGGCTTTCAGCTGCTCCGGGCTCAGGCCGCTCGGCGCGGTGAACGGGTGGTGCATGGCAGCCAGACCGCCTTCGCCATCCTCTTCGAACATCGGGAAGTCGATGACCCACAGCGGCCTCCAGCTGTTCTCCAGCAGACCCAGATCACGGCCCACTTTCAGACGCAGGGCGCCCATGGCATCGCACACTACTTTCTTGGAGTCGGCACCGAAGAAGATGATGTCGCCGTCGGCTGCGCCGGTGCGGGCCAGGATCTCGCGCACGATGGCGTCGGAGAGGAACTTGGCCACCGGGGACTGCACCCCTTCGATACCGTTGGCGGCTTCGTTGACCTTCATCCAGGCCAGGCCCTTGGCACCGTAGATGCCGACAAACTTGGTGTACTCGTCGATCTGCTTGCGAGAGAGCTCGGCGCCGCCCGGGACTTTCAGGGCAGCCACGCGGCCTTTCGGATCGTTGGCGGGGCCGGCGAACACGGCGAACTCGACCGCGGTCAGCAGGTCAGCCACATCGACCAGCTCCATCGGCAGACGCAGGTCCGGCTTGTCGGAGCCGTAGCGACGCATGGCTTCGTCGAAGGTCATGATCGGGAAGTCGCCCAGATCCACGTTCAGGATGTGCAGCCACAGTTTGCGGATCATCTCTTCCATGATTTCACGCACCTGCGGCGCGGTCATGAAGGAGGTTTCCACGTCGATCTGGGTGAATTCCGGCTGGCGGTCGGCACGCAGGTCTTCGTCGCGGAAGCACTTGACGATCTGGTAGTAGCGGTCGAAGCCGGACATCATCAGCAGCTGCTTGAACAGCTGCGGGGATTGCGGCAGGGCGTAGAACTTGCCCTTGTGCACGCGGCTCGGCACCAGATAGTCGCGGGCCCCTTCCGGGGTGGCCTTGGTCAGCATCGGGGTCTCGATGTCGAGGAAGCCGTGCTCGTCCATGAAGCGGCGCACGAAGGCACTGGCCTTGGCGCGGGTCTTCAGGTACTTGGCCATCTCGGGGCGACGCAGGTCCAGGTAGCGATACTTGAGGCTCACCTCTTCGCTGTTGACCTGGTTGAAGTCCAGCGGCAGCGGCTCGGCACGGTTGATGATGGTCAGCTCGTGGGCAAACACCTCGATGGCACCGGTGGCCATGTCGCTGTTGCGCTGGGAGTCGGGACGGGTGCGCACCACGCCGGAGACCTGAATGCAGAATTCGCCGCGCAGTTCGGAGGCCAGGGCAAAGGCGTCCGGCTTGTCCGGATCGAAGAACACCTGCACGATCCCTTCCCGGTCGCGCATGTCGATAAAGATGAGGCCGCCCAGATCGCGACGACGATGGACCCAACCGCACAATGTAATGGTCTGCCCTGCATGGGCCTCATTGACCTGTCCGCAATAGATAGAGCGCATGGACTTCTTCCTTCGAATTTGTAGAGAGACGGTTAACCTGGGTCGCCGGGCACGACTGGCAAGCACCGTCTGTCTCACAGCTGGCCAGATCCTGTTCTTGCCCGGTTTGAAATCTGTCTCGTACCGTCCGACCGCCGGGATCGGACACCTGCCGCCGATATCGGCTCGACCAGAGGCGGCTGGCAAGCGGCCGGGGTGTCGGGCGGAGGGCATCGGCAAGCGATTGTTGTTTGGCCGCATCATGGCCGCTGCCGTCGTCACAATATGCGTACAGCGGCGTGAGTCACAACAAATTGGCAAACAAAAGGGCTGGCATTATAGAGGAAAACCCCCATTTGGGTAAAATGGCCAGCAGCCTCCTTTGCCCTGTTTTTTACATCCCAGGGCAAAAAAGGGGGGTAAAACGAGATAAACCCGCAGACAGGATCCCTCATGAGCCTCTTTTTGGGCCTGCCACAATGGTCGCACCCGGCCTGGCCAGGTCACTTGCTGGGCGTGGGCGCCAAGCCCGCCGAGCACCTCGCCCACTATGCCCGGGTATTCAACACGGTGGAAGGCAATACCACCTTCTACGCCTCGCCGACCCCCGACACGGTCCGGCGCTGGGCCGATGCGGTGCCTGCCCACTTTCGTTTCAGCTTCAAGTTTCCGCAAGCCATCAGCCACCAGAGCGATCTGGTGAGCGCCGACAAACAAGTGAGCGACTTCATCCGCCTGCTAGAGCCCTTGCACGACAAGCTGGGACTGCTCAAGCTGCAGCTGCCCGCTCGCTTCGGCCCACAGGGACTGCCCCGTCTGGCGGCCTTTTTCGAACGGCTGCCGCCGGCGTTTCGCTATGCCCTCGAGGTGCGCCACCCCGATTTCTTCGCCAAGGGCGAGGCGGAGCGGCAGTTGAACCGGCTGCTGATGGAGAAGGGCATCAACCGCATCATGCTCGACAGCCGGCCGCTGTTCTCGGTGCCAGCCACCACGCCAGCCATGATCGATGCCCAGGGCAAGAAGCCGAGGCTGCCGGTGCACCTGCTGGCCACCGCCAATGCCCCCGTGGTGCGGCTCATCGGCCTGCCGGATCCGGCCGCCAACCACCCCTTCCTGCCAGGCTGGCTCCCCCACTGGCGCCAGTGGCTGGCGGAGGGAAAAGATCTCTACCTCTTTATACATACGGCCGACAACGCCCAGTCGCCCGAGCTGGCCCGTCAGGTTGCCCGCCTGCTGGGGGAAGAGATGGCCCCCTGGCCGGGGGAAAACGATCGCGCGCAGCAGGGCGTGCTGCCCTTTTAGTCAGCCGCCTCACCCCGTCTTCCCCGCCGCGAAAAAAAGCCGTTTTTTTGTGGCTGGACGGGGCTTGGCGTCAAGACAAACGCCGACCTTTCCTCTACACTAGCGCCCCAAGTAAGGACCCGGACCGCCAGCCCAGCACAATCCGATGCAGGCTGGTATCCGGCGCCATAAACAGGGCCCTGACGCCAGTGCGCTGCAACTCGTTGCCGCAGATGGTGCCGCCCTCAGAAAGGACCAGGATGATGGTCCATTGCGAACGGAACCGGCCCGATGGATCTCAAGGCCCGCCACCCCGTTCGTGAACCGGTGACGACCCGGCCCGGACCGGTGTCACCCAACGATTCAATTGAACAAAA
Organism: Aeromonas sp. QDB54; assembly: GCF_027707385.1. Classification (NCBI taxonomy): domain Bacteria; kingdom Pseudomonadati; phylum Pseudomonadota; class Gammaproteobacteria; order Aeromonadales; family Aeromonadaceae; genus Aeromonas; species Aeromonas sp. QDB54. The sequence continues at coordinate 202,652 of NZ_JAPCIT010000004.1, forward strand.
CAGTCGGTTCGCGCACCGGCTGTCAGGTTGCGCCAGCATGCATACCAAAGATCAGATTTTTGCCGCCCCTATCGCTCGATTGGGGGATTTTTGCTTTGACGAACAGGTCGTCGATGTCTTCCCCGACATGATCCAGCGCTCGGTGCCGGGTTACAGCAACATCATCTCCGCCATCGGCATGATGGCCGCCCGTTACGCCCAGCCACAAAGCCGGCTCTACGACCTCGGCTGTTCGCTCGGCGCCGCCACCCAGGCGATGCGTCGCCACGTCACCCAGCCCGGCTGCCACATCACGGCGGTGGATCTCTCCCACCCCATGATCGAGCGTGCCCGCGCCCACCTCTCAGGCTTCAAGTCCGAGGTGCCGGTGGAGCTGGTGGAGGCGGACATCTGCGACATCGCCATCGAGAACGCCTCCGTGGTGGTGCTCAACTTCACCCTGCAGTTCGTCGAGCCCGAAAAGCGGGCCGCCCTGATCCAGCGCATCTTTGATGGGCTGCGCCCGGGCGGGATCCTGATCCTGAGCGAAAAATTCCGCTTCGAAGATGCACCGGTCAACGAGCTGCTCATCGACCTGCACCTCGACTTCAAGCGCGCCAACGGTTACAGCGAGCTGGAGATCAGCCAGAAGCGCACCGCTCTTGAGAACGTGATGCGCACCGACAGCCTGCCGGTGCATCAGGCCCGCCTGCGAGACGCCGGCTTCGCCCATCAGGATCTCTGGTTCCAGTGCTTCAACTTCGGCTCCATGATTGCCATCAAATCGAGCGAGCCTGCTCAGCCATGATCGACTTTGCCAACTTCTACCAGCTGATCGCCAAGAATCGGCTGAGCCACTGGCTGCATACCCTGCCCGCCCAGTTGCACGCCTGGCAGCACGACAACCAGCACGGCGATCTGCCGCGCTGGAACCGCGCCCTCAACAAGCTGCCGCAGGTGGCCCCCGGCCACATCGAGCTGCACAGCCGGGTCGAAATCGGCTCGGCCGAGAGCCTTGGCGAAGGGGAGCGCAAGAAGGTGGAGAGCCTGCTGCGCCACTTCATGCCCTGGCGCAAGGGGCCGTTCACGGTACACGGCATCCACATCGACACCGAATGGCGCTCCGACTGGAAGTGGGATCGGGTACTGCCCCACATCAGCCCGCTTGCCGGTCGCTACGTGCTGGACGTGGGCTGCGGCAGCGGCTACCACCTCTGGCGCATGGTGGGCGAAGGAGCTCGGCTTGCGGTCGGCATCGATCCGAGCCCGCTGTTCCTCTGCCAGTTCGAGGCCATCCGCCACTTCGCCGGCAACGACCAGCGCGCCCACCTGCTGCCGCTCGGCATTCAGGAGCTGCCGGAGCTGCGGGCGTTCGACACCGTCTTCTCCATGGGGGTGCTCTATCACCGCAAGTCCCCCGTCGAGCACATTGAACAGCTGCGCAACCAGTTGAAAGACGATGGCGAGCTGGTGCTGGAGACGCTGGTGATCGACGGCGGCGTCAACGACGTGCTGGTGCCCACCGATCGCTACGGCAAGATGCGCAACGTCTGGTTCATCCCCTCCAGCGCGGCCCTCAAGCTGTGGGTCGAGCGCTGCGGATTTACCGATGTGCGGATTGTCGACGAGAATATGACCAGCACCGACGAACAGCGTCGTACCGACTGGATGATTAATGAATCCCTGAGTGATTATCTGGATCCAACCAATCCTGCACTCACGGTAGAAGGACACCCGGCACCGAAACGTGCCGTACTGATTGCCAGAAAGGCCAAAGACTAGCCGATGGCGGCTGTGGAAGTTACACTGACCCAATTCCAGGAAGCACAGTTAAATGAATGACATGAAAAGCAAATTAAAAGGAATGACCCTGCTCTCCCTGCTCAGTCTCGGCGGGTGTGTCAGTATGGAGAAAGCGCCCCCGGTACCTACCTTGACGCTGGCCGAGCTTCGCAACGAGATCAATCTGAGCGAGCAGCGCCTGCAAACATCCATGGAACAGCAACAGAAGCAGTATGTGCAGCAACAGCACCTGCTGGTTCAGCTCAACACTGATGTCAACAACATGAAAGAGTCCGTGAACAAAGTCGGCAGCAAGCTCGAATCCCTGCCGCCCGAGCCACCCAAGCCCATGGCGATCCCGACCGAGAAGTGCCAGGCCCCGAGCCAGGGTCACACCGTCGACGGCAAGCTGCTGGTCGGCGAGGCGGAGTGGATCTGGGTTGACGCGGCCAACGACGCCTTCCAGGCGCGGGTCGATACCGGTGCCACCACCTCCTCCATCAGCGCCCAGGACATCACCATCTTCGAGCGCAACGGCAAGAACTGGGTGCGCTTCTTCCTGAGCCATCAGGAGATGGACGACAAGATCCAGATTGAAGCGCCGCTGGTGCGCCACGTGCGGGTGCGTCAGGCCTCCGCCGACGACCTCGACCGCCGTCCGGTGGTGCGCCTCGCGGTACGCATCGGCGACATGACCGAGAAGGCCGAATTTACCCTGAAGGACCGCAGCGACATGGCCTTCCCCGTGCTGCTCGGCCGTGAGTTTTTGAAAGACATCGCCGTGGTTGATGTGGCCCGCGAATATATCCAACCCAAACCCAAGCTCAAGGATGTGAAATAATCCATGGTTTCCCGTAAGCCGTTCTATTTGCTGGTAGCCCTGCTGTACATTGTCGGCCTGGGGATGACGTTCTATCACCACATCGCGCTGGATGTACCGCTCACGCCGGGTGAAAAACGCCAGATCTGGTCCATCGAAGCCAAGCTGGAGTTCGAGGCCACCGGCGAGCCGGTGATCGCCTCCCTGGCCATTCCGGGCACCCAGCCCGGTTTCACCCTGATGAACGAGAACGCCGCGAGCCCGGGCTACGGCCTCTCCTTCGTCGAGAAGGATGGCGATGCCCGCGCCGAGTGGTCCATTCGCAGCGCTTCCGGTCGTCAGGAGCTCTACTACCGCGTCGACATGATGGCCGATGCCCATGCCAAACCGGCCGCCAACCCGCTGCCGCCGGCCATCGAGAAGCAGATCGAGAGCGAGCCCTACGCCACCGCCATGAAGCAGATCCTGGAACGTGCCCAGGAGCGCTCCGCCGACGGCTACACCCTGACCCGCGAGATCATCAAGGAGATCGAGAAGCAGGAGCAGAACGCCGAGCTGTTGAAGAAGCACAAGAGCCGCGCCAACCTGATCGCCGAACTGCTCAACAACGCCGACGTGCCGACCCGGGTCGTGCACGCGCTGAGCCTGGAAGATGGCCGCCGTCGTCAGGAGCTGGTGGATTACCTGCAGGTGTTCAACAGCCCGACCGACTACAAGCTGTTCAACCCGCAGACCGGTGAACAGGGCCGCCCTGCCAACCTGTTGCTATGGGAATACAACTCCGGCGCCCTGCTGGACGTGACCGGTGGTCACAACTCCCGCGTCAGTTTCTCGATGATCGAGCAGGAACAGCCGGTCAGCGTGGCGCTGGCCCAGAAGTTTGAAAAATCGGAGATGATGAACTTCTCCATCCACAGCCTGCCGCTGGAAGAGCAGACCCTGTTCAAGGGCTTGCTGCTGATCCCCATCGGCGTGCTGATGGTGGTGTTCCTGCGGGTACTGGTGGGGATCAAGACCTCGGGTACCTTCATGCCGGTGCTGATCGCGGTCGCCTTCATCCAGACCTCGCTGGTCACCGGTCTCATCGGTTTCCTGCTGATCGTCGGCACCGGTCTGGTGATCCGCTCCTACCTGTCGCGGCTCAACCTGCTGCTGGTCGCCCGAATATCGGCCATCATCATCATGGTGATCTCGATGATCGGCATCTTCTCCGCGTTTGCCTTCAAGCTGGGGCTGACCGACGGCATGAAGATCACCTTCTTCCCGATGATCATCCTCTCCTGGACCATCGAGCGGATGTCCATCCTGTGGGAAGAAGAGGGTCCGAAAGAGGTGTTCCGCCAGGGTGGCGGCTCCCTGCTGGTGGCCGTCATCGCCTATCTGGCCATGGATAACGAACTGATCCGTCACCTCACCTTCAACTTCCTCGGCCTGCAGCTGGTGCTGATGGCAACCGTGCTGTTGATGGGTAACTACACCGGCTACAAGCTGAGCGAACTCAAGCGCTTCAAGCCGCTGGTGGACGAGATCAAATCGGGTGCCACTCCGGGTAAGGACAAGTAACAGATGTGGTTCTGGGAAAAGTACACCACCCCGTGGAGCCTGTCCCAATCAGGCATCCTCGGCATGAACAAGCGCAACCACTCCTACATCAGCCGCTACAATCCGCGCAGCCTCTATCCGCTGGTGGATGACAAGCTGCAGACCAAGCGCATTGCGCTGGATGCCGGCGTCACGGTACCGGAACTGATCGGCACCATTCGTGCCCAGCACGACGTGAGCCGCATCACCGAGCTGGTGAAGGATTGGCCGGGCTTCTGCATCAAGCCGGCACGCGGCTCCGGCGGCAAGGGGATCCTGGTGATCCTGCGCCAGGAAGAGGGCCTGTTCTACAAGCCCAATGGCAGCGCCTCCAACGGGCAGGATCTGGAGCGTCATGTCTCCAACATCCTGGCCGGGCTCTATTCGCTGGGCGGCAAGCCCGACGTGGCGCTGGTTGAAGGCCTCATCAACTTTGATGACGTGTTCGACGGCTACTCGTTCGAAGGGGTCCCCGATGCCCGGGTGATCATCTTCAAGGGCTTCCCGGTGATGGCCATGATGCGCCTCTCCACCGCCGCGTCCGACGGCAAGGCGAACCTGCACCAGGGCGCCGTGGGGGTGGGTCTGTGCCTGCGTACCGGCCGTGCGCTGCGGGCGGTGCAATTCGGCAATCCGCTGCGCCACCACCCGGACACCGGCCTCGATCTCTATGAGCTCAAGGTGCCCCACTGGGACACCCTGCTGACCCTGGCGGCCTCCTGCTACGAGATGTCGGGCCTGGGCTACATCGGCACCGACATGGTGCTGGACAAGTTCCGCGGCCCCATGCTGCTGGAGCTCAACGCCCGCCCGGGCCTCGCCATCCAGATCGCCAACGGCCGCGGTCTGGTCCCCAATCTCAAGACCATCGAGAAGCTGGGCCAGGTGAAGATGAACGTGGAGCAGCGGGTCAACTTCGCCAAGGATCACTTCGGTATCTTTGACGAGTAGTCCGGACACCCATGACAAAAGCGCGCCAAAGGGCGCGCTTTTTTATGCCTGCCGTTTATCGGCAATCTGCCGGCAACCACAATCCTGCTGAGCATGGGTTTCTGGACAAGGGTTGCTGGACACCGTTGCGAAACGAGAGGCCGAATAACGGCCATAAAAAAACCGATGCCTGGGCATCGGTTTTTCACTATCTGGTTTGCTGACCCGATTACAGGGAAGCAGCGTTCTCGGACAGGTACTTGGCAACGCCGTCCGGAGAGGCGGTCATGCCTTTTTTGCCTTTTTCCCACTGAGCCGGGCACACTTCGCCGTGCTCTTCGTGGAACTGCAGGGCGTCGACCATGCGCAGCATCTCGTCGATGTTGCGGCCCAGCGGCAGATCGTTGACAACCTGGTGACGAACGACACCGTTCTTGTCGATCAGGAAGGAGCCACGGAATGCAACACCGGCTTCCGGGTGCTCGACGTCATAGGCTTTGCAGATCTCGTGCTTGATGTCGGCAACCAGCGGGTACTTGATCGGGCCGATGCCGCCGTCTTCGATCTTGGTGTTGCGCCAGGCGTTGTGGGAGAACTCGGAGTCGATGGAGACACCGATCACTTCCACGCCACGCTTGTTGAACTCTTCCAGACGGTGATCGAAGGCAATCAGCTCGGACGGGCAGACGAAGGTGAAATCGAGCGGATAGAAGAACAGGACGGCTGCCTTGCCCTTGATGTGGGATGCCAGGTTGAAGGAGTCAACGATCTGGCCATTGCCCAGAACGGCAGCAGCGGTGAAATCGGGTGCGGGACGGCCTACCAATACCATATTCAATTCCTCTTTATGTGAAGTGAACAATCCTGTCAGGATCAGGCTACCTAGAGCCAAGTCCGTCTAATTAAAGCGACAAACTATAGCCCCGATGGTAGATTAGTTAAATCAAATTAAATAGATAGCATTAATCGGGTTTTCCTATGCAACGTTGGCCCAGCCTGAAACAGCTGCAATATCTGGTTGCTCTCGACGAGCACAAGAACTTCAACCGCGCCGCCAAGGCCTGTCATGTCAGCCAGTCGACCCTGAGTACCGGGATCCAGACGCTGGAGGACATGATGAACCTGCAACTGGTGGAACGGGACCACAAGAGCTTCATTATGACCCCGGTCGGCATGGAAATCGTCGAGCGAGCTCGCAATTTGCTCTCCGATGCGCGGGATCTGATGGAACTCGGTCAGCATCAAGGGGGGGTCATGCACGGCACGGTACGCCTGGGCTGCATTCCCACCATCGCCCCTTTCCTGCTCAGCAAGCTGCTGCAGGTGTGCGGCAAGACCTATCCTGAGCTGGAATTGTTGCTGCGTGAAGACACCACCACCAACCTGCTCAAGCAGCTGGAGCAGGGTCAGCTCGACCTGCTGATCCTGGCGCTGCCGGTGGAGATCGGCGGCTTTCACTGCAAGACGGTCGGCCAGGATCCCTTCCACATGGTGATGCCCGCCAGCATGGCGGCCAGCCTGCACACTCCGTTCGACTACAAGGAGCTGCCCAACCAGAGCATCTTCCTGCTGGAGCGGGAGCACTGCCTCACCGAACACGCGGTGAGTGCCTGCCGGCTGCGGGACAAGAGCAAGATCAACCCGTTTGCCGCCACCAGCCTGCACACCCTGGTGCAGATGGTCGGCGCCGGGCTCGGCACAACCTTCCTGCCGCAGATGGCCATCGATGCCGGCATCCTCGACAACACGGATCTGGTGGCCATTCCACTGCCGGGAGAGCACCCCTATCGCGAGATCGGGCTGGTGTGGCGCCCCAGCACCACCCGGGTGCAGACCTTCTACAAGCTGGCGGAGCTGCTCGCCCCGCTCATCGAGAACAAGGCCTGATCCGCCCCTCATAAAAAACGCCGGCACTTGCCGGCGTTGTTGTGTTGGGCGCAAGACCCTGCTCTGTCAGTGACTGGCCGGTGGCCCGAAGATGCGGGTGTAGGAGGTCAGGGTCCGTACGCTCACATTCTGCGGGTTGCCGTTCTCGTCGTAGAGCCCCAGCGCCCCGCTCTGCTTGTCATGACCCAGCAGCTGATGGGCACTCAGGTTGCTGAGCGCATCGCTGTCCGCCTTCCACTCCCAGCGCTGACCCAGGCTCAGGCTGCAGCTCTGCAGCTGGCCGAGGTTGTTGCCGTCCAGGCAGCGGCGGGTATCCTGCGCGCTGACATAGCGGCCGTACTGGTCATAGATGAAGGACTGGGCGGCCGAGGTCTCGTCACAGGTCACCGCGCTCAGACCATGGTTGGCATCCGCGCTCAGGCAGCGGTTGTCAAAGCCCCCCAGCTGCAGGTTGACCGGGCGACCGCCGGTAAACACCGGGTGGTTCCAGTCCACCTTGAAGCTGGTGGACGCCGTCACCCGTCTGCGCTTGTCGGTATCTTCAAAGCCCTGGAAGGAGACATGGGCCCCCACCACGTAGTAGTGCTTGTAGATGCCGGTGTAGATGGGGCGGATGTTGACCGAGGAGTCGATCTTGAACTCGGTGCTGCCCGTCTCGTCCGGTGCCGCCTTGTAGATGACGTCCAGATTCGGCACGAACCCCTTGTAGCTGAGCGGCTGGATACGGTTGTGATCCACATCGTAGCCCATGCCCCAGACGGTGGCCGTCTTGGAGGAGAGCAGGGACTCCGCGGTCGCGTACTGATCGCGCACCCAGCTGAAACTCACCTTCTGGGCGCTCGGCGCCGAGCGTTCGACCCGGTAATCCTGGGTGTTGTAGGCGAGCTGGCGCTGCTGGCTGAACTTGGCCGACGCCTCCAGCTTGGCCTTGGGCCCATCCTTGTTCACCTCCACCCCGCCGGTGACCCCCACCTCGAAGCCCGAGATCTCGCGATGCTCGTACTTGCTGTTGAGGTTGGTCGGTAGGCTCTTGAGCACCGCCGCCTTGGTGTTGGACGCCTCGATGCTGAAGCGGTAATCCTGGGCGATGGCATCGGTGGCATAGTCGCGAGCCCAGCCATCCAGCAGCAGGTAGTCCGCGATGTTCTCGCTCCAGCTCAGATCCTCGTTGAGCTGGATGCCAGCACCGGCCGACTCTTCGTCCAGCGAGATCCGCACTATCTTGGCATCCGGCGTGGCGGAGCCGGTGTTGCCAAATTGCAGGGAGCGCTCCAGGTTGACTCGGTAGACCAGCGAGATGTTCGGAGAATCGCAGAACAGCCGGTCGCCCCGGCTCCAGGTACGCGAGCGCGGGAAGGTGCACTCGGCATCGCTGATCTTGCGGTTGACGTTGAGGTAGAAGGCCACGTGAGGCAGGCCGGCCTCGGCGGCGGGCGGCTGGGTCAGCGAGCGCTTGTGGCGCTTGCCCTGCCCTTCTAGGCTCTCGACCCGCTCCATCACCTGATAGAAGGCCGGGTCATCGACGCCCCCCAGCGGGGTGAACAGCAGCTCCCCCTTGTAGCCTGACACCAGCACCCAGTCTGCATCAAAAGAGATGCCGGCCAGCTGCTCCATGGCTTTTCTGGCCTGCTGCCGCTCATTCTTGTCGGTGACGGCGCTGAAATCGATGAACAGACGCTCGCCCCGTTCCAGCACCCGCTCGCGCAGCTGATCCCGGGTCATGAGCGGCGTCGCCCCCTGCCCCTTCAGCCAGACGTCGGCATTGAGGTAAATCAGACCCTGTTCGGATTGCAGGCTGGCCAGCATGGCGGTGCCCTGGTCGGTACGTTCGCCAATATCTTCGGCTTGCACGCTGCCTGCCAACAAGGCCAGCGCGAGCAGACTGAGAGTGGGGGCTTGCGTGATGAATTTGCGTGGTTTTTTGTTTTTCATTGTTATCTCCTTGTCGAATCACGCCAAGCTATTTAAACAATGAACGAATACGGCATAACCATATTATTCACGGTTATATTTCGGGGCGTTATTCTGCTTGCCTGTCATGACATTCATTATTCTCGCCGTGAATTAACAGCGTGGCAGCGAATGCATTTATTGTTGACAGAACAAGGATCGCGATGCGATCTAAGGTGGATGATTCGGCATGCACCGAGGCTATTACACGGGAGTCGCGCTCTGATGGCAATCTTCCCTCAAGGTCGCCTGACTGCGCCTTGCATCTCGCACTGTGCCCGTTGGCTTGGCAGTAGCGCCCATCGGCCTGAACGATGGTGTGACAGCCTGATGCCGCAGGCCTCCTGGTGCGAGGGAACACTCACTGCTATGGACCGGATATCATAGGATGGCCCTCCTCTGTCTGGTGATATTGTCAGCCGACGCCAGTCATTGGCCGAATATTATTATGTGAACCAGTTGCGGGAATATACCCAGAGATATCTTGTGGTGCTGCCATCATATTGGCGGTAAAAATGGCGGGGTCCCTTGCCATTTATTTGATGGCGCCATCATAACGAATTAACCCTGAGACAGAAAGTGACACAGATCACGGGGCGGCGTCAATAAGGTTAATTATCATTTCATGACAGGGCTGATTGGAATAACTACTTTAATATTGAAATACTCATTCAAGATAATCGCCAAATATTATTCAAATGAATACAAACAATATTATAACTCTCTGCATTTGCGCCTCTTTTGAGGTAGCCAGAGGCTGTTTCTTGCAAGCAAGGCTATGTTCGAGCCCCGAACCCCGTTTATGATGAAGACGTTGTCGTCTCGAAGGAGCCCCCATGGATTGCAAATGGCTGCTACCCCTGCTGGCCCTGTTGCTGGCCGCCTGTTCCAGCACACCCGAGCCTGCCCCGCCGCGCCAGCAGAGCAGCGCCTTTGAAGGCTTCTATCAGCAGTGGCGCGGCGTGCCCTATCGCATGGGCGGCTCGGATCGGGCCGGCCTCGACTGCTCCGCCTTTACCCAGCTCGCCTACCAGCAGGTGATGGGTTTCAATTTGCCCAGAACCACCGAATCCCAGGCCAACCTGGGCCGCCCGGTCGATCGCTACCGGCTGCAGCACGGCGATCTGGTTTTCTTCAAGACCGGCTGGCAGCAATACCACGTCGGCGTCTACACCGGCGGCGGGGAGTTCATCCACGCCTCCACCAGCAAGGGGGTGATCCGCTCGCGCCTCGACAACGTCTACTGGAACAGCCGCTACTGGCAGGCGCGCCGCCTCACCCAGTGACCACCATAAAACAACAGGGCCCGCGACGGGCCCTGTTGTTGATTCAACGGATGGCTCAGTGTTTGCGATGCCAGCGCGGCGAGGTGGCCCGCTCACCCCAGGGGGTCACGCAGGGCAACAGCGCCCCTTCGATCACCTTGTCGCTGCCGGCCAGGGCCTCGGCAATCTTCTCGTGCAGCACCCGCAGCAGGCGCCCCTCCTGTTCGGCCAGGGAGTGACCCGCGGCAAAAAACTCGCGCTGATGCTGCAGCGCCAGCTTCTGGGCAAATTCATAGGTGTTGAAGCAATCCGGCATCCGCTCGACCACATCTTCCAGGCGGGCCAACAAGCTGTTCAGTTCCCTGGTCATAACACTCTCTCCTTGTCGGTTGATAGCCAAAAACTACCCCTTATTAGATAATTCACCAACCCCAAATCCACGAAAGTGTGGAGGCCAGCACAGTCGCCGGGTGAGTCATCCGCGCCCCATCCTAAGTCAACGGACAAAACTTTACAGCCAGTTAACAAGACGCTAGATTTAGACCGACCAATCAGTCGGTCCCTAACCAGCGGGGTATGCCATGGAAGCGATGCAGTTGCAGGAGGCCACCGACAAGCTGTCGCTCCCGGCCAGACTGGCCAGACTCAGAGACGCCTGTCAGCAACATCCCATGCCGAGCCTGAGCGAGCGCAGAGCCCACCTCAGCCAGCTCAAACGCGCCCTGATCGCCCACAAGCAGCCGCTGTGCGATGCCCTGGCCAAAGACTATGGCCAGCGCAGCGACTACGACAGCATGATTGCCGACATCCTCCCCTGCGTCATGCAGATCAACTACACCCAGAAACGGATCAAGCGCTGGATGCGCCCGCACCGCCGCCACACCGGCCTGCTGCTGGCGCCGGCCCGGGTGGAGGTGTTCTATCAGCCGCTCGGGGTGGTCGGCATAATAGTGCCCTGGAACTTCCCGGTGATGCTGAGCCTCGGCCCCCTCATCAGCGCCATCGCCGCCGGCAACCGCGCCATGCTGAAGCTCTCCGAATTCACCCCACACACCAACCGGGTGCTGCGTGAGCTGCTGGACGGCGTCTTCGACGAGCGCGAGGTGATGGTGATTGAAGGTGACGCCCAGGTGGCGGCCGCCTTCAGCGCCCTGCCCTTCGACCATCTGCTGTTTACCGGCTCCACCGCCGTGGGACGGCTGGTGATGGCAGCGGCGGCCCCCCAGCTCACCCCGCTCACCCTGGAGCTCGGTGGCAAGAGCCCCTGCCTCATCGCCCCCGACATGCCGCTGGCGCTGGCGGTGGAGCGGATGATCTTCGGCAAGAGCCTCAACGCCGGCCAGATCTGCGTCGCCCCCGACTATGTGCTGCTGCCACGCGGTCAGGAGCAGGCCTTTGTCGAGGCCTATCGCGATCACTTCACCCGCCTCTATCCCCAGGGGCTGGCCAGCGCGGATTACGGCTCCATCATCAATGGCCGCCAGTATGAGCGGCTCACCGGCTGGCTGGCCGAAGCCGAGCGGGCAGGCGCCCAGATCCACCCCTGTGGCAGCCCGGCCCGGGATGATGGCGCTCACCGCCTGCTGCCCCATCTGCTCACCGAAGTGCCGAGCCACTGCCAGCTGATGCAGCAGGAGATTTTCGGCCCGCTGCTGCCGATCGTGCCCTATGACTCGCTGGACGAGGCGCTCGCCTATATAGCCGCGCGGCCCCGCCCGCTCGCCTTCTACCTGATGAGCCTGGATCCCGCCCTGCAGCAAAAGGTGATCCGGGAGACCCACTCCGGCGGCATGGCCATCAACGACAGCCTGTTCCAGGTGGCGGCCGATGACGTGCCCTTTGGTGGCATCGGTGCCTCCGGCATGGGTCACTACCACGGCCACGAGGGGTTTCTCACCTTCTCCAAGGCCAAGACCGTGCTGAGCCGGGGACGCTTCAGCACCGGCACCATGGTGCACCCTCCCTATCGGCGCTGGCACCAGCGGCTGATGATGGCCCTGTTTTTGCGCTGACGAGACCAGCATGAACACATCCGTGACCGACAAGCGCCGCCAGATCCTGGATGCCGCCCTTGCCCTCTGCGCCGAAGATGGCTTGCAGGGCGCCGCCACCGCCCGCATCGCCAAGGCAGCCGGGGTGGCCAACGGCACCCTGTTTCACCACTTTCCCAGCAAGGAGGTGCTGATCCAGAGCCTCTACCAGGACATCAAGCTGCGCCTTGGCGCCGCCATCACCGAGGCTGACGCCGCCCTGCCCCTTCAGGAGCAGGCGCGCCACTACTGGAGCCAGGCGATGGCCTGGATGCAGGCCCACCCCCACGAGCTCAAGTTCGTGCTGGGCTTCTTTCACTCCCCCCTGCTGGCTCGCCCGCTGCGCAGCCAGATCCTGAGCGACACCCTGCGTTTTCTACCCCGCCTGCTGGCCCAGGGCCAGACCAGCGGCGAATTGATGCAAGCTCCACCGGCCCTGATGCTGGAGGTGTGCCAGGGCCAGTTCCTGGCCTGCGCCTCGCTGTTTGTCGACCAACCTGAACTGGGACGGGACGGCCACTGGCAAGCCAGCGCCTTCGCCCTGTTCTGGTCCGCCATCTCGGGAGTTCACGCCTATGCACAACCGACACCTTGATACTCTGGCGGCGCAGGGTCGCCGCCTCTGGATCAGCTGCCTGCTCTGGATCATCGGCCGCACCCTGTGCCGCGCCGCCCGCATCGACGAGGCGGTGCGCCAGGAGCTCGCCCCCCTGCCGGACGGGCTCACCATCCGGCTGGAGGTGAGCGGCATGGCCCACGGCCTGACCATTCACAAGGCGGCCGGCCGCTGGCAGAGCGGCCCCGCACCCGACACCGGCGGGCTGCATCCGCTGCGGGTGCGCTTCAAGCATCCCGCCATCGCCTTTCGCGCCCTCAGCTTTCGGCTCGGGGTCAATCAGGCGTTCAGCGAGAACCGCCTGCTGGTGGAGGGGGATCTCACCGTCGCCATGCACCTGGTGCGGGCGCTGGAGCAGTTGCAGGCGCTGATCCTGCCGGCCTTCATCGCGCGGCCACTGCTGCGCCACTATCCTGACCCGCGCCACAAGCTGAGCCGGGCCTGCCACATCTACCTGGGTCTGTTGACCGGCTGAACGAGAGGATGAGCACCATGAGTCGCTATTACGATTTTTTCTGTCCGGTCAAACTGATGGCGGGCGAGCAGGCGCTGGAGCAACTGGCCGGCGAGCTGGCGGGATTGGGGGCGCGCAGGCCGCTGCTGCTCACCGATAAAGGGGTCAGCGGCACTGGCCTGGCCACCCTGCTGGCCGGGGTACTGGCCGAAGGGGAGCTGCCGGTGGCCGCCATCTGGGACGAGATCCCGGCCGACTCCTCCACCGCCGTGGTGGAGCGGATTGCGGCCCGTCACCGGGAGCTTGGCTGTGACAGCCTGGTGGCGCTGGGCGGCGGCTCCGTCATTGACACCGCCAAGGCGGTCAACATTCTCGCCTCCATGGGGGGGACGCGGCTGCTGGATTACGCCGGCGCCGGCTGCCTGACCCGGCCGCTGCAACCGCTGGCGGTGGTGCCCACCACGGCGGGCACCGGCTCGGAAGTGACCCTGGTGGCGGTGATCAAGGACGAGGCGAGCGGGCGCAAGGTGCCCTTCACCTCCCCCTTCCTGCTGCCCCAGCTGGCGGTGCTGGATCCGCGCCTCACCCAGGGGCTGCCGCTCAACATCACCGCCGCCACCGCCATGGATGCCATGACCCACACCATCGAGGCCTTCATCGGCAACGCCAAGAACCCGGTCAGCGACGCCCTGGCCCTGATGGCGGTGGAGAAGATCGCCACTGCCCTGCCCCAGGTGCTGAGCAACCCGCAGGACAAGCGACTGCGGCTGCAGCTGGCGGAAGGTTCCACCCTGGCGGGCATGGCCTTCTCCAACTCCATGGTGGGGCTGGTGCACGCCCTCGGCCACAGCCTGGGAGCCCGCTGCCACCTGCCCCACGGCCTGTGCATGAACCTCTTCCTGCCCACCGTGCTCGAATACAACCGGCCGGGCATCGACCCTGAGCTGGCCCGCCTGCTGCTGCCGCTGGTGGGGGCCGAGCGTTTTGCCGCAACCCCGGCCGCCGCGCGGGCCCAGGCCGCCATCGAGGCGCTGCAGGCGCTGCGCGATACCCTGTGGCAGGCGGTGAAGCTGCCGCGCACCCTGCGCGAGGCCGGCGTCACCGACAAGGCGCTACTGCCCGAGATCCGCGATCTCGCCATCAACGACGGCGCCCTGCTCTACAACCGCAAGGATGCCGACCGCACCCAGCTGCTCGGCCTGCTCGAGCTCGCCTGGGAGTAATCAGACAGAGGCCCCGCATCGCGGGGCCTCCTGTTACCAGCTGATGGTGGCGCCGGCGCCGTAGTTGTCGCGCGCTTCGGGCGTTTTTTCGCGCCAGATGGACTCCTTGTTGCGGCGCACGGCCTCTTCCCGCTCTTGCTTGCGCTCCCAGACGGGCTTCACCTCATCCAGCGGCCGCTCGTGTTTCTGCCCCTGGTGATCAATCACCGAGCACTGCTTATCGCCGCACTGATAGGCGTAGGGTTCGACGGTACAACCCGCCGTGGCCAGACAGAGGCCAAACAGAGAAAGACGAAGGGAGGAAGGCAAGATCATGGGACGCTCCTGTTTGCATCGGTCAACCAAGGGCGCCGAGTGTCAAACAGGAGGCAAATGGAATCAACCCTGCCAACAGGGTTGATTGTTACAAGGGGTACACAGTGCAATGTATCAGCAAGCTGTTGATACATATCATGTTAGTTATCTTACTAACACAGGTCCTCAGCCCTGCTCGTCGCTGAACACCCCGGTGGAGAGGTAGCGATCTCCCCGATCGCAGATGATGGCCACCACCACCCCCTGTTTGATCTCTGCCGCCACCCGCAAGGCGCCTGCCACGGCGCCCCCCGAGCTGACCCCGCAGCAGATCCCCTCCTCCCGCGCCAACCGGCGCATCATGGCGAGCGCCTCCTGCTGGGTCACGTCCAGCACCCGATCCACCCGGGCAGGCTCGAAAATGGCGGGCAGGTAGGCCGCGGGCCAGCGCCGGATCCCCGGGATCTGGCTCCCCTCAGCCGGTTGCAGGCCGACCACCTGCACCGCCGGGTTCTGCTCCTTGAGGTAGCGGGAGACCCCCATGATGGTGCCCGTGGTGCCCATGGCCGAGACGAAGTGAGTGACCGCCCCCTCGCTCTGGCGCCAGATCTCGGGGCCGGTGGAGAGGTAATGGGCATCCGGGTTGGCCGGATTGTTGAACTGGTCGAGCACCAGCCCCTCGCCCCGCGCCTGCATCGCCAGGGCGAGGTCGCGCGCGGCCTCCATGCCTCCCTCCACCAGCACCAGCTCGGCGCCATAGGCCTGCATGGCATCGCGCCGCTCCTGGCTCATGGTATGTGGCATGATGAGCCGCATCCGGTAGCCCCGCGCCGCCGCCACCATGGCCAGCGCAATGCCGGTGTTGCCGGAGGTGGCCTCGATGAGCCGCGCCCCTGGCGCTAAGTGACCGCTTGCCTCCGCGCACTTGATGAGGTTCAGCGCCGGCCTGTCCTTGACCGAGCCGGCCGGGTTGTTGCCCTCCAGCTTGACCAGCAGGGTGACACCGGGGTGGGGATTGATGCGACGCAGCGCCAGCAGGGGGGTATTGCCGATCAACTCTTCCAGCGTGGCAAAAGCCATAATGGGATCCATCCTTCGTGAACTGTTCTATACCTTGGCTAGCGGGTATGTACCCGGCCGGGCTCGCAGTGTAAGCGACCCCGAACAGTTGGCAAAGGGGCGCCAACATGGTCAGATAACCCCATCCCCCGTACCGAGGAGCAAGCATGAGCGAGATCATTCATCAGGCCAACCAGCAGCAATTCATCTGTGTGGTGGATGGCAAGGAGTCCAGGCTGCGTTACCGGCGGCTCGACGCCAAGACCATCGACGCCTACAGCACCTTCGTCCCGCCCGAGCTCAGGGTACAGGGGATCGCCGATCAGCTGGCGCGCACCTTCTACAGCTGGACCCAGGCAGAAGGGCTCACCATAGTGCCGAGCTGCAGCTACATCGACGTCTGGTTGCGCCGCAATGCCGGCTGACACCCAGACGCGTCACAGCACGCCAGCCTCGCACGCTCGCCAGAGCGCCCTGGAAGCCGACCTGCAGGCGCAGACCGAAGCCCTGCTGCGGGCCGATGATCAGCGCATGGATTGCCTGCGGGCAGCCCGTGAACTGGCACTGCCCGACTGGGCGCTGGGAGCCGGTTTTATCCGCAACCTCATCTGGGATCACCTGCACCATAAATCGGTGCCGACCGCCCTCAACGACATCGATCTTATCTATCTGGACAGTGCTGATCTCACTGGATTGCAGGAGGCCGAACACGAAGCCTGGCTCGCCGCCAGGGTGCCGGGCCAGCAGTGGGAGGTGCGCAACCAGGCCCGCATGCATGTGCGCCAGCGTGTGCCCCCCTTCACCAGCTCGCTCTCGGCCCTCAGCCACTGGGTGGAGGTGCCCACCTGCATCGGGGTCCGGCTGCTGGCAGACGATTCATTCGAGTGGCTGGCCCCCTACGGCTTTGCCCCCAACTGGTCCCTGCAGGTGGATCCCAACCCGCGCTGCCGCCAGGAGCGCCGGGTCTTTACCGAGCGGGTCAAGGCCAAGGGGTGGCAACGGCTGTGGCCTGACCTGGTGGTGAACTGGCCATAACCTGATTGCAATGTTTCGATAACCTTGGGCACACTAAGGAAAAGCTGTTTGTAACTCAATGGGTTAAATAATGCGCGACTTCTTCTCACTCGAACGCTGGCTACCGGGCCTCGCCGCCCTGCTGCAATACCAGCGGGCCTGGCTGATGCCGGATATGCGCGCTGGATTGTCGGTGGCCGCCGTGGCCCTGCCCGTGGCCATCGCCTATGCGGAGCTGGCCGGGGTGGGGCCGCTGGTCGGCCTCTACTCCTGCATCCTGCCCATGCTGGTGTACGCCCTGTTCGGTACCTCCCGCCAGCTCATCGTCGGCCCGGATGCCGCCACCTGCGCGGTGATCGCCGCCGTGGTGACCCCCCTCGCCGCCGGGGATGCCACTCGCCACTGGCAGCTGGTGATGACCATGACCGCCATGACCGGCTTCTGGTGCCTCATCGCCAGCCGCTTCAAGCTGGGGGTGCTGGCGGACTTTCTCTCCCGCCCGATCCTGATGGGGCTGCTCAACGGGGTGGCCATCACCATCATGGTGGGGCAGCTCTCCAAGATCTTCGGCTTCACCTTCAGCGAGCGCTATCTCATCGAGCGGATCGCCGGCGGCGCCAGCTACATCACCCAGACCCATCTGCCCACCCTGGCCATGAGCCTGACCGCCCTGCTCACCCTGCTGCTGGCCAAGCGCTTCAAGCCGGCCTGGCCCTCCTCCATGGTGGCCATGGTGGTGACGGCGGGACTGGTGTGGGCGCTCGATCTCGGCCAGTTCGGCATCGCCACCCTGGGCGCCATCGGCTCCGGCCTGCCCGCCTTCCAGCTGCCGGAGTTTCCTCCCGGCCTGATGCGGGAACTGGTGCTGCCGGCGCTCAACCTGGCCATGGTGAGCTTCGTCTCCATGATGCTGACCGCCCGCAGCTTCGCCGCCAAGAACGGCTACGAGATCGATGCGGACAAGGAGTTTCGTGCCCTCGGCATGGCCAACCTGGCGGCGGCTGCCTCCCAGGGCTTTGCCATCAGCGGCGCGGATTCGCGCACCGCGGTCAACGATGCCAACGGCGGCAAGAGCCAGCTGGTCTCCATCATCGCCGCCGCCGTCATCGCCCTGGTCACCTTCTATCTGACAGCGCCGCTGCAATACATCCCCACCGCCGCCCTCGGCGTGGTGCTGGTGATGGCATCTTTGTCGCTCACCGACTTTCGCGGCCTGTGGGCCCTGCGCCACTCCGATCGCTCCGCCTTCTGGCTGGCGCTCATCACCTTCATCAGCGTGCTGGCCATGGGGGTCATTCCGGGCATCACCCTCGCGGTGCTGCTGGGGCTGTTCCAGTTCCTGCGCAACGTGATGCGCCCCACCGACCAGCTACTCGGCATGGACGACGAGGGGGTGGTGCGTACCCTGGGGGACAACGAGCAGGCCAAGGCCATTCCCGGCATCCTGGTCTATCGCTTCAACTCGCCGCTTACCTACTTCAACGCCCCCTACTTCAAACGGCGGGTGCTGGCGCTGCTGGTGCAGGATCCCCACAGCCCCAAATGCCTGGTGGTGGATGCGGTGGCCTGCTTCACCCATCAGGACATCAGCGTGATGAGCATGCTGGGGGAGCTGCACAAGGATCTGAAACGGCGCGGCATCCACATGGTGATGGCCGGCCGCCACGGCCAGATGAGCCTGTGGCTCAAGCAGGCCGGGATCCGAGTCGGCGACGAGGGGATCATCCTCTGCCCCGACATGTATCAGGCACTGCGCATGACCCGCTGCTACCGCGAGCCGGTGTTCAAGGATGACGAGGTGGTGGAGAGCACCACCGAAGCCATTCTCTCGCGCTGGCCTCAGGATGACGCCCTGCCCGATTCGGCGCGCCTCACCCTGCCAAGCGAACAGGAGGCGGGCGCCACCCCGGCCTGATCCCGAGCGGGCCCTGCCCATGGCGGCAGGGCCCGCGCTCTCTTCCCCCTCTTGGTCACCGCCACGATTGCGCCTCGTACCCGCTTGGTGTTAAATGCCCGTCCAGATGGCGCTGACGAGGGCCATCCCCAGTATTTGGACACCCCATGCAAACTCAATCCCACGCAGGTCCGGGCACCCTCTTCTCCCTGACCTGGCCACTGTTTATCGATCTCGCCCTGCACTTTCTGACCGGGGCCCTCAACACCTTCATGGTGGGTCACGTCTCCTATCAGGGGGTGGCGGCGCTCGCGGTCGGCAACCAGGTGTTCGATCTCGCCATCACCTTGTTCAGCTTCGTCAGCATCGGCACCAGCGTGGTGATCACCCAGTATCTGGGGGCCGGCGACAAGGAAAAGGCGCGCGTCGTCATCCACACCGCCATCGGTTTCAACCTGCTGGTGGGACTGGTGGCCGCCGTCGGCGTCATCGCCGGGGCCAGTACCATGCTGGCGCTGATGAACCTGCCCGCCAACCTGATGAGCGATGCCACCCTCTACCTGCAGATCATCGGCCTGTGCCTGCTGCCGGAAGCGGCGGCGCTCTGCCTGGCCGCCACCCTGCGCGCCCACGGCCACACCCGGCAGGCGATGTACGTGACCCTCATCGTCAACCTCATCACCTTCGTCGGCAACTTGCTGCTGCTCTACGGCTGGTTCGGCCTGCCCCAGCTCGGGGTAGCCGGGGTCGCCATCAGCACGGTGGCGGGCCGCATCGTCGGGGTGGTGCTGCTGGTGTGGCTGGTGGCGCGCAAGACCGGCATCCGGCTGCGCCTGCCGGAGATCGTCAAACCCAGCCGGCTGATGCTGGGCAAGGTGCTGCACATCGGCCTGCCGGCCGCCGGCGAGAACCTCTCCTGGATGCTGCAGTTCATGGTGGTGACCGCCTTCGTCGGCCTGCTCGGCGACAAGGCGCTGGCCACCCAGTCCTACTTCTTCCAGATCTGCCTGTTCATCCTGCTGTTCGGCCTCTCCATCGGCCTTGGCAACGAGATCATCATCGGCCACCTGGCGGGGGCCCGCCGCTTCGAGCAGGCCTACCGCCAGTTGCTCAAAAGCCTGAAGCTGGGGCTCGTCGTCACCGCCTTCATCGCCTTGCTGGCGGCCCTCAACGGCCGCACCATCATCAGCCTGTTCACCGATGACGCCGACATCATCACCCAGGTGGCGCAGCTGTTCTTGATAAGCCTCATCCTGGAACCCGGCCGTACCTTCAATCTGGTGGTGATCAACGCCCTGCGCGCCACCGGGGACGCCCGTTTCCCGCTCTACATGGCGCTCGTCTCCATGTGGGGGATTGCCGTTCCACTGGCCTATTTCCTTGGTATCATGCAGGGTTATGGACTGGTCGGTATCTGGTTGGCGCTCGCCTGCGACGAGTGGGTGCGCGGTCTGGCCATGTTCTGGCGCTGGCGCAGTCGTCGCTGGCAAAACAAAATTCTTGTTGAAACATAAGCGGAATCACAATGAAGAAGATAGGACTCTTGTTGGCGGCCATCCTGCTCAGCCCGCTCGCCATGGCGCAAACCGCCCCCGCCGCCCCCAAGGCACAGGCGGCCCAGACCTGGTACGTGGCCCCCATCGCCATCGATGAAACCAGTGAAGCGCAAAAAGCGCTGACCAAGGACTTCATGGCCCAGATGATCAAGACCATCAAGATCAACGAGTACCAGACCGGCAAGGCGGTGGGCAAGACCAAATCGCCCAAGTGGCTGATCCGCACCAAGCTGATGCCCGCAAGCCAAGAGCCCCTGGTCGGCAAGAAGCACCCGCAGGGCCTCACCTACGGCAAGGGCATCCCCACCCAGGAGATCGTCGGCGAGCTCATCATGAACGGCACCCTGGTGGCCCATGTGGGTCAAGGCTGGCGCGAGCCCATCGTCCCGGGTACCCCGGTGGCCGAGAAGATCACCATCGCCAACTACCAGTACGCCATCGGCAACGAAGCCAAGGCCGCGGATCTGGAAGAGCTGGCGGCGCAGATCGGCTTCGAGGTGGGCAAGGTGATCGCCCGCGACGGCAAGCCGCTGCCCGAGAAGAAAAAGAAAAAAGAGTAAACGCCACACCTGTTACCAAGAAGGGGCCCTGCGCCCCTTTTTGCTGCCCGCCTGGCGGCCACAAGCTGTCATCCGGCCGTCACAATTGTGATCCATCCGGCACTTTTCAGACTCTCTGCTTACCGATAAAAGCCTTATCAGCTTGTGATTCAAACAGTTAAAAATCGCTCGTCGAATACAGCAAATCATTGGTCCCGAATTGGAGCCGGATCACATTTATCTCGCGGGGGACGCGGTAGTTTGGTCTTGCAGGCACAATCAAACGAAACCAAGGAGGCCGCATTACATGTTCCCAGAGTACAGAGAGCTCATCTCGCAACTGAAGAGCAGTGATGTCCATTTCCAAAAGAAGTTTGACTTGCACAACGACCTGGATGTGGAGATTAGAAAGTTGGAAAAGCATCACGCCAGCGACTACAGCTCCGAGGTGAAGGATCTGAAAAAACAGAAACTTAAACTGAAAGAGGAGATCTACGACATCCTCAAACAACATCCACAATAGACGCCTCGACGAATACCTGGATAAGCAACTTATCCTGCCAGCCCGGCCCGACGCCGGGCTTTTTGTTGGCCGCTCATCAGGAGGCGACCACTGCTTGCGCCCCCTGGCGTCGAAACTCGCTGGGAGTCTGGCCGGTGTGACGGCGAAAGGCACTGTTGAAGGTAGACTTGCTGTTGAAACCGGCCCGGTAGCAGACATTGGCCACCGTCTCGTCACTCGTCTGCAGCAGCCGCTTGGCCTCCTCCACCCGATGGCGGTTGAGCCAGTCGTAGAAGTTGCCCCCTGAACAGGCGTTGATGGCACTGGACGCCTGATAAAGGCTCAGACCGCACTCCTCGGCCAGCTTGCCAAGGGAGAGCGCGGGATCCCGGTAGGCACCACGCCCGAGCTGGCGTTCCAGCTCCTCGAACAGGGGGCGCAGACCGTCATCTCGCACCGGCTCAGAAGCGGCGTCATTGGCACGCTCGCGCACGCCCCCCTCCGGCGCGCCGCCTTGCTGGGGCAAGCGGGCATGGGCCAGCACCTGCAGCAGCAGATAGGCGGTAACGGGAGCCTGCAGATAGACGGTAGAGAGCGGCCAGCCGAGCCAGCTCAAGGCGATACGGCCGAGCAACAGCAAGGCCACCAGCAGTTGCAGCCCCTGCAACTGAGCCACCCAGGCCCGCAGCGCCGGCTTGCGGCTGACCACCCCAAGGCGCTGCTGCTGCCACCAGTAGGCCAGCCCCAGCAGGGCGATGCAAGCCAGATAGCGGTTGCCATAGAGGGTCACCCCGGGCCACAACGCATCCCCCTGCTTGCCAAGCAGGATCCAGCTCACCTTGTCGGCCCCCGGCAACAACCAGTAGGGCAGCGCCAACCCGGCAACCAGCAGCAAGGGCAAGCCGTGCACCAGCCGGTCACGCCAGCCACCGAGTACCGCCTCCCCCTGCAGAGCCCTGATATAGCCATACAGACAAAACGGCAGCATCACCACCAGGGGATCCGCCAGCTTGAGCAGGTGGGGCCAATGGTGGAACCACTGCTGCTGGTGATAGAGATATTCCAGCGCCTGCAAGCCGCTCAGGCTGAGCAGGGCCAGCAGATAACCGGCGGCGGCATCCCGCCGCATGCGGCGCAGCCAGCCGAGCGTGGCCAGCAGCAACATGCCGGTCAGGCTCAGACTGAGCACGGCGGCCACTTCTTCCCACTGCATATGCATCCTCCTGCAGGTGCGGCTCCATCGAGCCGCACCTGTTCATCCTTGTTTTTATTGCGTTTTCCAACTCTCGACCGGTTCCATCCAGCGGGGCGACAGCAAACCGGTGCTGTTCTTAAATACCGTCACCTGCGGCTGAAAAGCAACAGAACCATAACAAGTCAGGACCACAGAAGGAACCAAGATGAGAACACCCTTCCCCCTTACCCTGCTCGGCTGCCTCGTACTGGCCGGCTGCCAGGAGAACAGCAGCGAGCCGGATCCCGCTCGCCACTACGACGTCACCCTCACCTATACGGAGCAGGGTGTTCCCCACATCAAGGCGAACGACTACGCCAGCCTGGGCTTTGGCGCCGGCTATGCCCATGCCGAAGAGAACCTCTGTACCCTGAGCGAGCAGATCATGAAGCTGCGGGGAGAAAAATCCCGCTGGCTGGGAGCGGGAGAGCAGCAGCGCAACCTGCTCTCCGACATAGGCTATCGTTCGCTCGACCTGCCAGCCCAGGCTGCCGCCCTGTATGGCAGGCTGGCGCCGGATGCCCGTCATCTCATCGAAGGCTACGTGGCGGGGTTCAACCACTCCCTCAGCGGTCGAACCGGCCCGGCAGACTACCCCTCGCCCTGCCGCGGGGCCGAGTGGGTCGAACCCATCACCCCGACCCAGCTACTGGCCTATCACCTGGATCTCGCCCAGCTGGCCAGCGGCCGCAGCTTCATCGGCGCCATGGCCAGTGCCCAGCCACCCGGCAGCGGCGCACGGGCGCGTACCGCCCTGCCTGTGCCCGAGCTGGATCCCGCCGCATTGCTGACCTCGGAGGGGATCGGCAGCAACGGCTGGGCGCTGGGGGCGGATCGCAGCAGCAACGCCAACAGCCTGCTGCTCGGCAACCCCCACTTTCCCTGGGATGGCGAACTCAGGTTCTATGAACAGCACCTGCAGATCCCGGGGGAGCTCAACGTGACCGGTGCCACCATGATGGGCTTTCCCGCCATCCTGATCGGCTTCAACGAGCAACTGGGCTGGACCCACACCGTCTCCCAGTCCAAGCGCTTCACCCTCTATCAGCTCACCCTGGACCCCGCCAATCCGCTGCGTTACCGCTACGGCGACCAGTGGCGGGAGATGAGCCAGAAAGCGATCACCGTACAGGTACGCCAGGCCGATGGCAGCCTGCAACCTTATGTCCAGACCGTCTATGCCAGCCACTTCGGTCCCATGGTCAACCTCGCCTCCCTCTCGCCCAGCCTGGGCTGGACCAGCAGCAGCGCCATCAGCTTCCGCGATGCCAACGCCGGCAACTACAAGATGCTGGAACAGTGGCTGGCCATGGCCAGGGCCCAGAGCACCCCGGCCTTCTTCGATGCGCTGGCCGAGCATCAGGGGGTGCCCTGGGTCAATACACTGCTGATCGACAAGACGGGCCAGGCCAGCTATGTGGATGCCACTCAGGTGCCCCGCCTCGGCACCAAGGCAGAAGCCTGGTGGCGAGTAGCTTCCCAGACGCCGCAACTGGCCCCCATCTGGCTGGATGGCGAGGGCAGCGTACTGTTGCCGGGCAACGACCCCGATTTCGAGTGGGTCGACAGCGGCCAGACCCGCGTTCCCGGCCTTGTCCCCCTGAGCCAGGCCCCCCGCCAGACTCGCAGCGACTACGTCTACAACGCCAACAGCAGCCACTGGCTGACCAACCTGGCGGCCCCGCTCGAGGGTTACTCCATCCTCTACGGGCCGGAGCAGACGGTGCGCAGCCCGCGAACCCGCTACAACGCCCAGCTCATCAGCACCCCCGACACCATGGGACTGACCGGAAGCGATCGGCGTTTTACCCTGCAGTCGCTGCAACGGGTACTGACCCACAACGGCTCCCTGTTTGCCCGTGAGCTCAGAGATCCCCTGCTGGCTCGCTGCCAGGCACATCCGCTGATCCAGCTGACCAGCGGCCCGCTGGACTTGACGCCGAGCTGCAATGCACTCGCCAACTGGGATGGCGAGTATCAGCTGGAGAGCCGCGGCGCCCACCTGATGCGCGAATGGTTGACGGCGTTTCGCACCAGCGGTCACAGAGACATCAAGGATGTCCTGTTCGCCATCCCCTTCGATCCGGCCCATGGCGCCACCACGCCGAGCGGGCTGGCTCCCTGGAGCGGCGCGCCGGATCTGGATCCCGCCCTGCTGGCGCTGGCCCAGGCCCAGCAGCGTCTACAGGCGGCCAGTATCGCGCCGGATGCCGAGCTCGGCGCACTGCAATTCGTGCAAAAAGCTGCCGGGCTGAGCCCCATAGCACTGCCGGGAGGCAACTCGTTCGAGGGCATGTTCAACATGGTGCAGACCAATCTGCCTTCGCGCAGCAGCTCGGATCTCGCCAACATAGTGACCGGCAAGGCCGTGGCAGGCACCATGCTGCGCAGCCTGGATGACGACGGTGACGGCCAGCCCGAGCTGCGTTATCGCGCCAACTACGGCTCCAGCTTCGTGCTGGCCCTGCAGTTTGATGCTGCCGGCCCCAAGGCGGAGCGCTTCCTGAGCTACGGCCAGTCCCATGACCCCGAGAGCCCGCACTTCACCGATCAGACCGAGCAGTTCGCCCGTCAGCAGTGGCAGCCCATGCGCTTCACCGAGCAGGAGATAGCGGCCCACCAGGAGCGCACCCTGCACCTCAAGGTGCTGCGTACCACCAGCCCCTGAGCGCCCCTTGTCAATCCACTCATAAGAAAAGCGGGCCAGTGGCCCGCTTCGTTTTATGCAGAGTTAACCCCATCCTCACACCGGCGGATGGAAATGGCTGGCCTCGCGGGTGGCCATCTCCTCGTAGGTGGCCCACTTCTGCCACGCCACTTGTTGCGCCACCTGCATCAACCGCTCGGCCTCCTGTGGATGGCTCTGGGCCAGCACCCGATAACGGGTCTCCTCCTGCCGGTATTCAGCGAGGGGGATGGAGGGGCGCAGGCTGTCGAGGCTGAAGGGGTTCTGCCCCGCACTGCGCAGTACCGGGTTATAGCGCATCAGCGGCCAGTGACCGGAGGCCACGGCCCGTTTTTGCTGGGTCAGGCCAAACTCCATATCGATACCATGGGCGATGCAGTGGCTGTAGGCGATGATGAGCGACGGGCCCGGATAGGCCTCCGCCTCACGCAAGGCTTGCAACGCCTGCTGCGGGTTGGCACCGAAGGCGATGCGGGCAACATAGACGTTGCCGTAGGAGATGGCCTGCAAGGCTACATCCTTCTTGGCCAGCGTTTTGCCCCCCGCCGCAAACTTGGCGACGGCACCGAGCGGGGTCGATTTCGACATCTGACCGCCGGTGTTGGAGTAGACCTCGGTATCCATCACCAGCACGTTCACATCGCGGCCAGAGGCGAGCACGTGATCGAGCCCCGCCGAGCCGATGTCATAGGCCCAGCCATCGCCGCCGATGATCCAGACCGAACGGCGCACCAGCTGATCGATAAGCGAGAGCAACTCGCGAGCCTTGCCGGATTTCACCTCTTCCAACCGCTCGCGCACTTGCGCCACCCGGGTACGCTGGGCACGGATCTCTGACTCCAGCCGCTGCGGGGCGCTGACAAGCGACTCCACCAGCTCGACCCCGATCTCCCCCTTCATCGCCTGCAAGGCTGCCACTGCCTGACCGTGGTGCTGATCGGCGGTGAGACGAAAACCAAAGCCAAACTCGGCGTTGTCCTCGAACAGTGAGTTCGACCAGGCCGGCCCCTTCCCTTCGCCATTCTTGGCCCAGGGGGTGGTCGGCAGGTTGCCGCCGTAGATGGACGAGCAACCGGTGGCGTTGGCCACCAGCATGCGGTCACCAAACAGCTGGGTCAGCAGCTTGAGATAGGGGGTCTCGCCACAGCCGGCGCAGGCGCCGGAGAACTCGAACAGGGGTTCGAGGAACTGGGTGCCGCGCACGGTGGAGAAATCCACCCGCTCGCGGGCCGGCCATGGCAGGCTCTCGAACCAGCGCAGCGCCTGTTTCTGGCCAGCCAGATGGGGCGCCTTGTCCATCATGGCGATGGCACGCTCGCCTTCATGGCTCTCATCCGCCCCGACCCGCACCGGACAGGCCTGCACACACTGGCCGCAGCCGGTGCAATCTTCCGGATAGAGCTGCAAGGTGTAGCGACTGTCGGGGAAGCCCTTGGCGGTGACCGGTACCGACTGCGCCGCCTCGGGGGCGCTCACCAGCCAGTCCTGATGGTAGAACTTGGCCCGCAGCGCCGCGTGGGGGCAGACAAAAACGCAGTTGCCGCACTGGATGCAGATATCGGAGTGCCAGATCGGGATCTCGCGGGCGATATCCCGCTTCTCGAAGCGGCTGGTAGCGGTGGGGTAAGTGCCGTCCACCGGCAGCATGGAGACAGGGATACGATCGCCGCGCCCCGCCAGCATCTCGCCGGTGACGCGCTGGACAAACTCGCTGCCCCCCGGTGCCAGCGGCAGCGGATAGTCGCTGATCTGCTCCTCACCGGCCGGGATGGCCACCTGATGGAGATGGGCCAGGGTGTCATCCACCGCCGCAAAATTGCGCGCCACCACCTCGGGCCCCTTGCGGGCATAGCTCTTCTCGATGCTCTCCTTGATAAGGGCGATCGCCTCGTCCCGCGGCAAGATGCCGGCCAGGGCGAAGAAGCAGGTCTGCATGATGGTGTTGATGCGATTGCCCATGCCGTTGCGCTCGGCCACCCGAGCGCCGTCGATGCAGTAGAGGCGGATATTGAGGGCACGAATGCGGGCACGCAGCCGCTCGGGCAGCTCGGCCCAGACCCGCTCGGGCTCATGGGGGGCATTGAGCAGCAGGGTCGCCCCTTCGGCGGCGAACTCCAGCAGATCCACAGATTCGACAAAGCCCCACTGGTGGCAGCCGATAAAGCTCGCCTGCTCGATAAGCCAGGGGGCGTCGATGGGCTCGGGGCCAAAGCGCAGGTGGGAGACGGTGCGCGAGCCCGACTTCTTGGAGTCGTAGACGAAGTAGCCCTGGGCGTGGAACCCCTCCAGCTCGCCGATGATCTTGATGCTGTTCTTGTTGGCACCGACCGTGCCGTCGGCGCCGAGGCCGAAGAAGAGCGCCCGCACCCGGCTGGCGGGCTCCAGATCGCCGATGGGGTGCCAGGCCAGACTGAGGCCCGACACATCATCGACAATCCCCACGGTAAAGCGCGGGCGCGGCGCATCGGATGCCAGCTCCTCGAATACCGCCGCACACATGGCGGGGGTGAACTCCTTGGAGGAGAGGCCGTAGCGACCGCCACTGAGCCACGGCAGGCGCTTGATAAGGCCGCGCTGCAAGCCGTCGATGAGGGCGCTCTGCACATCCAGCAGCAGCGGCTCGCCGCCGGCCCCCGGCTCCTTGGTGCGATCCAGCACCGCCATGCGCCGCACGCTGGCGGGCAGCGCATCGAGCAGCGCCTGCACCGGGAAGGGGCGATAGAGGCGAATGACCAGCACCCCGGTCTTGCGATCCTGCTGGTTGAGCCAATCCACGGTGGTGCGGGCGGTGGCTGCCCCCGAGCCCATCAGCACGATGACGTCGGTGGCATCCGGGGCGCCGTGATACTCCACCAGTTGGTAGTGGCGGCCGGTCAGCTCACCGAGGCTCTCCATGCACTGCTGCACCCGCGCCGGCACCGCCTCGTAGAAGGGGTTGACGCTCTCGCGGGACTGGAAATAGGTATCCGGGTTCTGGGCGGTGCCACGCATCACCGGATGATCCGGGTTCAGCGCCCGCGCGCGGTGGGCGCGCACCCAGTCGTTGTCGATAAGGGCCCGAATTTCATCTTTGTGCAGCGCGACTATCTTGTTCACCTCGTGGGAGGTGCGAAAACCGTCGAAGAAGTGGATGAAGGGCACCCGGCACTGCAGGGTGACGCTGTGGGCGACCAGGGCCAGGTCCTGCGCCTCCTGCACCGAGCCGGAGGCGAGCATGGCAAAACCGGTGCTGCGCGCCGCCATCACGTCCTGATGGTCGCCAAAAATCGACAGCCCCTGCGCTGCCAAGGATCGGGCCGCCACATGGAATACCGCCGAGGTCAATTCACCGGCGATCTTGTACATGTTGGGCAGCATCAGCATCAGCCCCTGGCTGGCGGTGAAGGTGGTGGCCAGCGCCCCCGCCTGCAGGGCGCCGTGCACCGTGCCGGCCGCCCCCCCTTCGCTCTGCATCTCCACCACCGTGGGGATGTTGCCCCACAGGTTGGTCTGCCCCTCCGCCGCCCAGGCGTCGGCCAGTTCGGCCATGGTCGAGCTCGGGGTGATGGGGTAGATGGCACACACTTCGCTCAGCTGATACGCCACCCGGGCCGCGGCTTCGTTGCCGTCGACCATGATCAATTCATGTTTCATTGGGACTCCTCCGGTTGGCGCAACTCGATGGCGTGGCAGGGACACTGGTCATGGCAGGCACCGCAACCGGTGCAGAGTTCGGCATCCACCTGATACCCCAGGCCCGGCCCCTGCTTGGCGATGGCCTGCTCGGGGCAGCTGCCATAGCAGCCGTCGCACTCGAAGCAGTTGCCGCAGGAGTAGCAGCGCGCCGCCTCGTAGCGGGCCGCCGTCTCGTCCAGTCCGCCGATGATCTCGCCAAAGTCGTCCCGCGCCGAGGGCGGTTTGACTGGCTGGCTGCTGGCGGGCGCATGGGTCTGGAACCAGAGCTGCAACTGCTCGGGCCCCACCAGCGGGTAGGAGAGCGGCTTGTGGTAGAGGCGACCACGCAGCCAGGCATCCATATGGCGCGCCGCCTTCTTGCCGTGACCGGTGGCGATGGTGACGGTGCGCTCGGAGGGCACCATGTCACCGCCGGCAAACAGACCCGGCACGTCCGTCATCAGGTTCTCGCCGACCTGCACCACCCCCTCCTTGTTGACCCGCACGCCGGGGATGCTCTCCAGCACGCTCAAGTCCACTTCCTGACCCAGCGCCAGAATGAGGGAGTCCGCTTCGAGGGTTTCAAACTGGCCGGTGGGCACCGGCTTGCCCTCGGCATCCAGCGCCATCACCTCCACTTCAATACTGGTGCTGTCGAGCTGGCGGATGGTGCGCAGCCAGTTGATCTTGATCCCCTCCTCCTCGGCCTCATCGGCTTCGAAGGCGTGGGCCGGCATATGATCCCGGTCGCGGCGGTAGATGATCATCGCCTCCTCGACCCCGAGGCGGCGGGCGGTGCGGGCCGCGTCCATGGCGGTGTTGCCGCCACCGTAGATGG
The DNA here is from genome assembly GCF_027707385.1 of Aeromonas sp. QDB54. Lineage (NCBI taxonomy): Bacteria > Pseudomonadati > Pseudomonadota > Gammaproteobacteria > Aeromonadales > Aeromonadaceae > Aeromonas > Aeromonas sp. QDB54. The sequence goes on from NZ_JAPCIT010000004.1 coordinate 232,439, forward strand.
CTACTCGTCGTCCCAGCTTGGGCGGCGGCAAGCCTTTCTCCTCCGCCAGGCTCGCCTGCTCGAGGAAGCTCACCGCATCGAGGATCTTGCCCGCTTCCCGGGCCGGAATGTCGACCCGCTTGGCCAGATGGGCGCCGATGGCCATGAAGACGGCGTCAAAGCCCCCCTCATCACGCTCGCGCAACACATCCTCCACCTTGTGGTTGAGAGTCAGCGTCACCCCGGCAGCGACGATGCGGGCCACCTCCCTGTCTAGCATCTCGCGGGGCAGGCGGTAGGCGGGAATGCCGAAGCGCAGCATGCCGCCGGCGAGCGGGCCCGCCTCGCGGATCTCCACCTGATGGCCGAGCCGATTGAGGTGCCAGGCGCAGGAGAGACCGGAGGGGCCGGCACCGATCACCAGCACCTTCTTGCCGCTGGCGGGTGCGGGGGGCGCAGGCTGCCAGCCACGGGCCAGCGCCTCGTCACCGAGGAAGCGCTCGATGGCGTGAATGGAGACGGCATCATCCACCTGAGCGCGGTTGCAGGCCGTTTCGCAGGGGTGATAACAGACCCGCCCGTGGACTGCAGGCAGGGGATTTTCTTCGATCAGTCGTTGCCAGGCCGCCTCAAAGCGGCCCGCTTCGGCCAGGGCAAGCCAGGCCTGGATGTTCTCGCCAGCCGGGCAGGCATGGTTACAAGGTGGCAGGGCCGGCCGCCAAACGGGTAGCCGAGTACGGACCGGGCCTGTTCCCGTTTTCTGGGAGAGATCCGGCTGTGGGGTCATATCCAGTTGTTTGCTCATACATTGCTTTCTTCTTTTTGTGTGACAGGCCCCATCCGAATGCGCTTGATACCGTTTTGCCTGGGCAGACGGTGGCCGGAGGGGGAAGAAGCGAAAGCGTTAGAAACTGGAAGCTGACTCGATAATGGACTGATTTGTGTACCGAATGACGGATCAGGATCAAAAAATGTTGCACTTTATGAGGTATGGAGTGCACAACGTGACCCGTGTAACATCTTGCCCGTCTGCAGGAGTCACCGCTCGGGCTCGCGCCCCGCAAGCAGCGCCAAGCCGTTCTCCGGCCCCGTGAGCTGGCCGCATCAGGCCCCCCTCCTGCAACGATTGCTGCACGGAACAGCTCCCGTTATCTTGTCTCCTGCACTGGAACCACCACAGCACAAGGACCCGGCCATGCCCAAGCTCGCCAGCATTCATCTCTATCCCATCAAGTCCACGGCAGGCATGCCACTGACCCGCGCCCTGGTCACCGAAGAGGGGCTGCAGGGGGATCGCCGCTACATGGTGGTCAAGCCGGACGGCAGCTTCATCACCGCCCGCACCCATCCCCAGTTGCAGCAGGTAGTGGCCACCCCCATCGAGGGTGGTCTGCAGCTACGCTATCCGGGCCTTGACCCCCTCATCCTGCAAGAGCGGGAGTTTTCCCGCACCCCTCGGGCCACCGGGGTCTGGAGCGACAGCTTCAGCGCCCTGCAGACCCAGCCCCAGGCCGATCAGTGGCTGAGCCAGGTGGCGGGGGAGCCGGTTCAGCTGCTCTGGCTCGGTGAAGAGTCCGCCCGCTTTCGGGAGAAGACCGGCACCCGGGTCAGCTTTGCCGACGGCTATCCGCTGCTGCTGATAAGCCAGGCTTCTTTGGAGGATCTCAACCTGAGATCCGACGCGCTGCACCAGATGAGCCAGTTTCGCACCAACCTGGTGGCGAGCGGCACCCTCCCCTTCGAGGAGGACAGCTGGAAACGGATCCGCATCGGCGAGGTGGAGTTTCGGGTCGCCAAGCCCTGCAGCCGCTGCATCATGACCACGGTGGAGCCGGGCACGGATCGCTTCAATGCCCTCAAGGAGCCGCTGGCCACCCTCACCCGCTACCGGCGCGGCGAGGATGGCGAGGTCTACTTCGGCCAGAACCTGGTGGCCCTCAACGAGGGTTGGATTGAGGCGGGCAGCGAGATAGAGGTGCTGGAGCGCGCCCGCGCCCCCGTCTACCCCAACGCGGCCCCGAAAAAACGGGAGCTGGTGTGCGTGGCCCGCGAGCCGCTGGCGCGGGATCTGGAGACCTTCTGGTTCGAGGCGGCCGATGGCGAGCCCCTGCCCGACTATCTGCCGGGCCAGCATCTGCCCATCAGCCTGGACATTGGCCTGGGTCTGCGGCGCGAGCGTCTGCAGCGCCGCTATACCCTGAGCTCCACGCCGGAGCGGCCCGAGCGTTACAGCATCAGCGTCAAGAAAGTGGGGGGCGGTCGCATCTCCCACTGGCTGCACCAGCAGCTGCAACCCGGCGACCGATTGCTGGCCGCAGCGCCGGCCGGCGAGTTTCACCTAGGCACCGGGCGCACCCTGCTGCTGCTCTCGGCAGGCTCGGGGGTCACACCCATGCTCTCCATTGCCCGCACTCTGGCCTTGCGTGGGGAGCTTGGCGATGTGCACTTTATGCACCTGTGTCGCAGCGAGGCGGATATTCCCGCCGCCGCCGAACTGCACGCCCTGGCGCAGCAGGGGATGACCCTCACCCTGATCCTGAGCCAGCCCGAGGCGCACTGGCAGGGGCTCAAGGGACGGCTCGGCGATGAGCACCTCAAACAGGTCAAGCAGCTCGCCGAACGGGAGGTGTTTATCTGCGGCCCTCACGGCTTTATGGCCGATGCGGCCGCCAGACTGGCCGCCCTTGGCGTGCCCGCCGAGCGGATCCGCCAGGAGAGCTTTGGCGGCGCCATCCTCTCGGTGGCGCGCCCCCACCAGGCGGTGCAACTGCGCATCGGCAAGCAGAGTTTTGCCGGCAACAATCAGGGCACCGTGCTGGATCAGGCCCACAAGCAAGGGGTGGATCTGCCCTGGAGCTGCCGCGCCGGCATCTGCGGCAGCTGCAAGCAGACCCTGCTCGCAGGTGAGGTGGATCATCCCGACGCCCCAGCCATCACCGCCGCCGAACGGGCCGAGGGCAAGATCCTCACCTGCTGCGCCGTGCCGCTCACCGACCTTGTCATCAAATAAGGTGATCGAGCAGCGATAACCCCACCGGCCGGGTGCCCGCTCCTGGCCGTTTTCTCCCTGTTTCGGTACGCTCTCCCTCGCCCCCACCTTTTCTCCAAACCACCGCAACCTTGCCGGGCCCCGCTCCTATACTCACAGCAACAACAACAAAACCCCTCCGACGTAGCGGCCTTTGCCGTCTGACCAAGGGGGTTATCCGGTGAGAATAAGGACGCTCAAACCATGGAACAGAACAGACCCGCCTTTCAGCTCAACCTGCTGCTCTCCGTCGTCACCCTGATCCTGCTGTCGCTGGTATTTTTTGCCTACAGCTGGTCAGGAACGCAACTCGAGCAGAGCTATCAGCAACGCTATCAATCCTATCTGCTGGCCGATGAACTGCGGCAATCCTCCGACGACCTGACCCGCCTCGGCCGCACCTACGTGATCACCAAGGATCCGGCCTACGAACAGCAGTACATGCGGATCCTGGCCATTCGCAACGGGGAGCAAAACCGGCCGCAGGGCTACAACCGCATCTACTGGGACTTCGTCGCCGCCAACGGCCAGAACCCGCGGCCCGACAGCCAGGTGCGCCGTGGCCTCATCGACCTGATGAAGGACACCGGCTTTACCGAAGAGGAGCTGGCCAAGCTCAACGAGGCCAAGAACAACTCGGATGCCCTGGTCAACACCGAGGTGGCCGCCTTCAAGCTGGTGCAGCAGACAGACGGCGATCTGGTCGCCAACCAGCAAAAGGCCATCGCCATGATGCATGACAAAGCCTATCACCAGAACAAGGGGCGCATCATGTCCCCCATCGACGACTTCTACGTCCTGATGGAACACCGCACCCAGCAGGCGGTGGACGACGCCGCCAGCCAGTCCGCCATGCTGCGCTACCTGTTCATCGCGCTGGGTCTGGTGTTGATGTTTTTCCTCTGGCGCACCTACAAGGCGCTGCTCGACCTGGTCGGCACCTCGGTCGACCAGCTCAGAAGCGATCTCAATCACCTGGCCGAGGGGGACTTCTCCCAGCCGATCAAGGTGCCAGCCGGTGCCAAGGAGAGCCTGATCGGCCTGCTCGCCACCATGCAGGGCACCCTCAAGGGGATCATCGCCCAGGTCTCCCACTCCAGCGAGGAGCTCTCCGGCTCGGCCGACAGCATCGCCCAGATAGCGGAGCAGACCGCCCAGTTCGCCACCTCCCAGCAGACCAGCACCCAGACCATGGCGGCCGCCATCGAGGAGCTGGTGGTGAGCATCAGCCATCTCTCTGACAACGCCACCCACGCCGACGAGCTGAGCAAGGTCTCCGCCAACACCCTGGCCGAAGGCTCCGGGGTCATCAAGCAGACCCTCGACAGCATCCAGAGCATCTCGGATACCGTCTCCAACGCCGCCAGCAGCATCGCGGATCTCAACAGCCATACCCAGCAGATCTCTGAGATCATCGAGGTGATCCGCGGCATCGCCGATCAGACCAACCTGCTGGCGCTCAACGCCGCCATCGAGGCGGCCCGGGCTGGCGAGCAGGGACGCGGCTTCGCGGTGGTGGCCGACGAGGTGCGCAACCTCGCCAGCCGCTCGGCCGCCTCCACCCAGCAGATCACCGGCATGATCGGCAAGATCCAGAGCGGGGCGGATGCCTCCATCCGCAGCATGGAGAACACGGTCAACAACGTCTCCCGCGGGGTGAGCCTGGCCAGCCAGACCGGCGAGGCCATCGCCAGCATCCAGAACCACGCATCCAACCTGACCGGCCTGATGGGGGCAGCCACACCCTGCGCGAGCAGTCCACCGCCGCCAACGAGGTGGTCTCCACCGTCGGCAACATCACCTCCCTCTCCGAGCAGTCGGGTGACGCAGCCCGCCATGTCTCGCAGGAGGCCGCCAAGCTCAAGCAGCTGTCACGGCTGCTGCGCCAGGAGATGGCCCACTTCAAGCTGTAGCTGCGCGCACAAAGCAAAACGGCTGCCCGAGGGCAGCCGTTTTCATTGGTACGGAACGCTTAACCGCGCAGGGCGGCGATGCGCTGCTCGATGGGCGGGTGGCTCATGAACAGCTCGCTCATGGAGCGCTTGCCGTTGATGCCGAACGCCATCATGGAGCCTTCCAACTGCGGCTCGGCACCGCGGGAGAGGCGCTGGAGCGCGGCAATCATCTTGTCGCGACCGGCCAGCTTGGCTGCACCGGCGTCGGCGCGGAATTCACGCTGACGGCTGAACCACATGACGATGATGGAGGCCAGCACGCCGAACAGCATCTCCAGCACGAACACGGTGATCATGTAGGCAAAACCACCGGTGCTGCTGCTCTCTTCGTCGTTGTTGGAGCTGAAGAAGTTGCTGATGACGCCGGCCACGATGCGGGCGAAGAACATCACGAAGGTGTTCACCACCCCCTGGATCAGGGTCAGGGTCACCATGTCGCCGTTGGCCACGTGGCTCACCTCGTGGGCCAGCACGGCTTCCGCCTCGTCACGGCTCATGCTGTAGAGCAGACCGGACGACACGGCGACCAGCGAGTCGTCACGGCGGGCGCCGGTGGCGAAGGCGTTCATCTCGGGGGAGTCGTAGATCCCCACTTCCGGCATCTTGATGCCCGCTTCACGGGCCTGACGGGCCACGGTACTGACCAGCCAGTGCTCGGTCTCGTTGCGGGGTTGCTCGATGACCTGGACGCCATAGCTGCGCTTGGCCATCCACTTGGACATCAGCAAGGAGATAAAGGAACCCCCAAAACCGAACACGGCGCAGAACACCAACAGCCCGGAAATGCTGGACTTGTTGATCCCCAGAACCGAGAACAGGATATTGAGTACCACCCCCAGCACCAGCATGACGGCCAGGTTGGTCACCAGGAATAGCATAATTCGCTTCATATTGACTCCTTGTGAGATATGGACGCGTGGCCCGTCACCAGTTCGCTGCCGGTCGGGCCACACCTGTCACGCATAATAGACAGTTTCTATGAATGTTCGCTGAATGTCAGATTCAGAGCAGGGGCGAAATGTCGAGTCGCCCGCGCAGATCAGCCTCGAGCGGATTGTTTACAAAGGGTATTTCACCCAAAAATGGGGCCGGCAGCAAGCCCCGCAGGGTGTCCAGGTTTTCCTGATAGTGGCTCATGGAGCCGTGCAGCCGGTTGATGACCCAACCCGCCACCGGCAGGTTGTTGTTGCGAATGGCGGCGAAGGTGAGCAGGGCATGGTTGAGACAGCCTAGTTTGGCCCCCACTACCATGATGACCGGCATGTTCTCCTGCTTGACCCAGTCCGACAGCAGATGTTTGCGATCGAGTGGCAGGAACCAGCCCCCCGCCCCCTCCACCACCACCAGCTCGGCCCCCGCCTGTTCAATCTGGCGCAGCCCGTCCGACAACCCCTTCAGGGTAATGGCATCGCGCGCTTCGCTGGCGGCGATATGGGGCGCGATGGGCGGCTCGTAGGCGTAGGGATTGACCAGATCGTAGGGCAGCGACAGGCTCGCCGCCTCCTGCAGCAGCACGGCATCAAGATTGCGCAGCCCGTCCGGGGTGCGGGCACAGCCGGCGGAGATGGGCTTGTAGCCGGCGCAGCGCAGACCGTGCGCGGCGAACTCCAGCAACAGGGTGCGGGCGACCAGCGTCTTGCCCACATCGGTATCGGTGCCGGTGACAAAGAAGGATTTAACCATGATGACTCCTCAATACGGGGCCGCTGCCCGGGCTCGCGATGGCGGGCAGCGGCTTCTCAATTCTCTCGGCCCATGAGACCGGTTAGCGGCGGATCAGCTGGCCGAGGCACACCTGATAGCTGGCGGCCAGCAGGCCGTCCGGTTGGCGATGGGCTTCATAGGCCTGGCTCAGGCGCTGCAGACGCTGGCGACTGCTCAGTCCGGTATGACGCTCGTCATTGACCTGGCTGGCGCCGATCCCCTTGAGATCACGCAGCAAGCCGTTGAGCTCGGGGTAGCCGAGCGACCAGGTCAGGCTCTCCAGCGCCGGGGCGGCAAAACCGCCAGCGGCGATGGCATGCTGCAATTGTGGCAGGCTGAGGAAGCGATTGACATGATCACACTCGTCAACCGTGCGCCAGGCCTCACGCAATTGCCAGAGCGACTCGGCCAGCAGGGTGGAGAACAGCAGCCGGCCGCCGGGTTTGAGCACCCGGTGCAGCTCGGCAAAGGCCTGGGCCGGTCGCTCGCACCACTGCAGGGCCAGGCTGGAGAAGACCCAGTCAAACGTCTCGTCGGCAAAGGGAAGCTGCTCGGCATCGCCGCACAGCAGGCGGGCGCCGCTGCCGCGAAGGGCCGCTTGCGCCAGCATGCCGGGAGCCAGATCCAGCCCGGTCAGCTCGCTGCAGCGCCCGGCCAACGCCGGCAGGAAGAAGCCGGTGCCACAGCCCAGATCCAGCCCGCTCACTGTCAGATCTGTGCCAACTTGCCTGTCCGGCATCCGCTCAAGCAGCGCCTGCCCCACCTCCTGCTGGAAGCGGGCGTGGGCGTCGTAGTGACGGGCGGCGGCGCCGAAACGGCGGGCAAGCTGAGCCTTGTCGACCGCCTGAAAACGCTCATGGAGCATGGGTGCCCCCTCTCTCGTCGTCCGCCGGGCAGGGACCGAGGGCATCGAGCAGCCGATCCACATCCTGTTCACGGTGGGCCGCGCTCAAGGTGATGCGCAGCCGCGCCGTGCCGACCGGCACCGTGGGCGGGCGGATGGCGCCAGCCCAGACGCCGCATTCGCGCAGCCGCTCGGCCAGTTGCAGGGCAGCGATGCTTTCCCCCACCAGCAGCGGCTGGATGGGGGTAGCGCTGGCACCGAGTTGCCAACCCAGCGCCTGCGCCCCTTGCCGAAAACGGATGATCAGCTGGCCAAGCTGGGCGCGGGCCTCGTCGGCGGCGCGCACCAGCGCGATGCTCTGGCGCACGGCGCAGGCCTGGGCAGCCGGCATATGGGTGCTGTAGACATAGTGGCGGGCGAAGTTGACCAGATACGCCACCAGCTCGCGACTGCCGCCCACAAACGCGCCAGCCACCCCGAGCGCCTTGCCAAAGGTGCCCATCTGGATGTGCACGCTGGCAGGAGCAACCCCCTGCGCCGCCAGGGTGCCGCGCCCTTGTGGCCCCAGCACGCCGAGGCCGTGGGCATCGTCGATCATCAGCCAGTTGCCGCTCTGGGCGGCCAGGGCTGCGAGCTCGCGCCAGGGGCCCTGATCACCGTCCATGCTGAATACCCCCTCCGAGACGATCAAGCCTCGGTTTGGCTCAAGCTGCCGCTCAAGAGCCGCCATGTCGTTGTGACCGAAGCGCTTCATCTTGCAGGGCAGCTGGCTGCCCATCTCCTGCAGGGAGGCGTGATTGAGCTTGTCCTGCCACAGCAGGTGCTCCTTGCCGAGCAGGGCCTTGAGCACCGCCTGATTGGCGGAAAAGCCGCAGTTGAACAGCAGCACGGCCTCCAGCCCCAACCAGTCAGCAAGGGCCTCTTCCAGCTGTTGGTGGGCCCGGCTGTAACCGGTTACCAGCGGCGAGGCGCCGGCACCCGCACCATAGTGGTCGACTCCCTCCTGGAAGGCGGTCTTGATGGCGGGGTGATCGGCAAGCCCCAGATAGTCGTTGGCGGAAAAGTTGAGGTAATCGCGCCCGGCCACCCTGAGCCGTCCGCCACTCGCGCCGTCGGTCGCGATGCGGCTGCGCAGCAGGCCTGCCTGCTCGCGTTCGGAGAGCGCCGCGCTCAACCCAAAAGGGCCCGTGACTGCAGGGCCGTTCATGACCGCGCGGCCCCTGCACGGGGGCGGGTGGCGTCATAAAACATTTCGGCGGGCTCGCTCTGGCGACTCACCTCGGCCAGCAGCTCCTCTTCTTGTACTTGATCCGGCTTCTGGGCCCGCTGGGCGGGGCGAATGCCGAGCCGCTTGAACAGCTGCATGTCGCTGTTTTCGTCCGGGTTGGGGGTGGTCAGCAACTTGCAGCCATAAAAAATCGAATTTGCCCCCGCCATAAAGCACATGGCCTGCATCTGCTCGTTCATCTTCTCCCGCCCGGCGGAGAGGCGCACGTGGGAGGCCGGCATCATGATCCGTGCCACGGCGATGGTGCGGATGAATTCGAACGGATCGAGGTTCTCCTGGTTCTCCAGCGGCGTCCCCTTCACCTTGACCAGCATGTTGATGGGCACGCTCTCCGGGTGGCGCGGCAGATTGGCCAGCGCCATCAAGAGGCCCGCCCGATCTTTTGCCTGCTCGCCCATGCCGACGATGCCGCCGGAGCAGACCTTCATGCCGGCGCCGCGCACATGCTCCAGGGTATCGAGCCGGTCCTGATAGGTGCGGGTGGTGATGATGTCGCCGTAAAACTCCGGCGAGGTGTCGAGGTTGTGGTTGTAGTAGTCAAGGCCGGCTGCACCGAGGCGCGCCGCCTGATCGGCGGTGAGCATCCCGAGCGTCATGCAGGTCTCCATGCCGAGCCCGCGCACCTCTTCAATCATTCGCAGGATGTAGGGCATGTCCTTCTCTTTGGGGTTGCGCCAGGCGGCCCCCATGCAGAAGCGGGACGAGCCGTTGGCCTTGGCTTCGCGGGCCCGCTCCAGCACTTTCTCCACCTCCATCAGCCGCTCGGCCTCAAGGCCGGTGTGATAACGGGCACTCTGGGGGCAGTACTTGCAATCCTCCGGGCAGGCACCGGTCTTGATGGAGAGCAGGGTGCTCACCTGCACTTCGTTCGGATCGAAATGGGCGCGGTGGACGGTCTGGGCCCGGAACAGCAGGTCGTTGAATGGCAGGGCAAACAGGGCCTGAACCTCGGCGAGGGTCCAGTCGTGACGAAGGGCGTGAGCGCCCGCGGTGACAGCATTCATACATGGCTTCCAATTGTTATAAGTGGGATCCTGCGCCGCCAGCTTGCATGGGCAAACACAGAAGCCGCCACCCAGCCTGCACCCGAGTCGGGTTGCACGCAGCCAAGTGGCTGAAATTGTTGGCTAGTGTAGAGAGCGCGCGTAGACTGTCAACACCGACCAGATCAAACCAATTGACAACAGAATATAAAATGACCAATCAAGAATTCGACCTGCACCACGTCTGGCACCCCTATACCTCCCTCACCCATCCCCTGCCCTGCTATGAAGTGGCCAGTGCCAAGGGAGTGACCCTCACCCTCAGCGACGGCCGCGAGCTGGTGGACGGCATGAGCTCCTGGTGGGCTTGCGTGCACGGCTATCAGGTGCCGGAGCTCGATGCGGCCGCCACTGCCCAGCTCGGCAAAATGTCCCACGTGATGTTTGGCGGCCTCACCCACGCCCCCGCCGTCGATCTGTGCCGCAAGCTGGTGGAGATCACGCCAGCCAAGCTGGATCGGGTATTTCTGGCGGACTCCGGCTCGGTGGCGGTGGAAGTGGCGCTCAAGATGGCGCAGCAGTACTGGCACGCCAAGGGGACGCCCAGGGCCAAGTTTGTCGCCCTGCGCGGCGGCTATCACGGCGATACCTTCGGCGCCATGAGCGTCTGCGATCCGGATGGCGGCATGCACGAGCTCTACAAGGGCTTCCTGCCCGAGCACCATTTTGTCGAAGCGCCCAGCTGCCGCTTCCACGCCGAGTGGGACGAGCAGTGCGTGGTGGAGCTCGCCACCCTGGTGGCGGACCATCACGAGGAAATAGCCGCCATCGTGCTCGAGCCCATCGTGCAGGGCGCTGGCGGCATGCGCTTCTACCATCCCCGCTACCTGCAGTGGGTACGCGCCCTGTGCGACGAGTTCGGCCTGCTGCTGATTGCCGACGAGATCGCCACCGGCTTTGGCCGCACCGGCCAGCTGTTTGCCTGCGACTGGGCCGGCATCAGCCCCGACATCATGTGCCTTGGCAAGGCGCTCACCGGCGGCTACCTGACGCTGTCGGCCACGCTCACGACCGAGCATGTGGCTCGCACCATCTGTGACGGGAAGGCGGGCGTCTTCATGCACGGTCCCACCTTCATGGGCAACCCATTGGCCTGCGCCGTGGCCAACGCCTCCATCGATCTGCTGCTGGCCTCGCCGTGGCAGGAGCGGGTCCGCGCCATCGAACACCAACTCAAAACCGAACTGGTGGCGCTGACCCTGCACCCGGCGGTGGCGGATGTGCGGGTGCTTGGCGCCATCGGGGTGGTGGAGATGAAGGACCGGGTGGACGTGGCGCGCATCCAGCGCAAATTCGTCGAACTGGGCGCCTGGATCCGCCCGTTTGGCAAGCTGATCTATCTGATGCCCCCCTTCGTCATCAGCCCGGCACAATTAACCGTGCTGACCAACGCCATCACCGCCGCCATCCACAGCGACGAGTTCTGAGTCAGAGGTGGCAGGCCCTGCCCGACCGGGCAGGGTCTTTTGACTCTTTTTCATCAGAATGTGAGCGAGACACCAGACCCGGGCGACCAAGACGCGTAGACTGCGCGGGTTTTACCCAACAGATGTACCGTTCCCATGCGCCTCTCCATTGCTGCCAAAATCAACTTCTTCCTGCTGTTCATCTTCTCCATGGTGCTGGTGTTCTCCGCCGCCTATCAGGCGGTGCGCGAACGCGACCTGATCCTGACCCTCATCAAGGAACAGAGCCGCGAGCAGACCGAGGCCTACTTCGACGGTCTCAACATGCTGATGCTGACCGGCAAGATGGATGCCCGCGACACCCTGCGCGGCAAGTTTCTCGAGCACGCCCACGTGGAGGATGCCCGTATCGTGCGCAGCGAGGCGGTGAGCAAGCAGTACGGAGCTGGCCACCAGAGCGAGCAGCCCAAGGACAGGTTCGATGAGCTGGCACTGGCCGGCAAGGGCAGCCTGGAGGTGGTACACGACGGCATGCACAGCAAGCTGGTGGTGACCCGCCCGCTGCTGGCCAAGAAGGATTTTCGCGGCACCGACTGCACCAGCTGCCACCTGGTGCCGGAGAATACCGTGCTGGGGGCGGTGCGCTTTGACTACTCCCTCGATACCCTGTTTACCCGGGTCGAGCAGAACATCCTCACCTCGGCGCTCAGCCTCACCGTCATCTTCGGCCTGGGGCTGCTGCTGACCCTCTGGGTCATCCGCACCTGGATCGTCCGCCCCCTCAACCAGCTGACCCGCTCCATGGAGGAGGCCACCGACCTGCACGACTTCGGCCACCGGCTGGAAGGAGATGAAGGGGACGAGATTGGCCGGGTGGCGCTGGCCTACAACCAGATGCTCGACAGCGTGGAGCGTCAGCTCGGCAAACGACCCGCCGCACCGATGGAGGGGAGCGAGCAGAAGGCGACAGAGAGAAGAAAAGAGGGCTAGCCCAGGTAGTAGAACAGCAGACTGGCGATCAGGATCAACAGCAAGATGGTCAGGTGCACCCGCCCCGTGTCCTCCTGCCGCCGGCAGCGTCGGCGCTCCGCCAGCAGCACCGCCAGGGTCAGCAGACAGCAACTCCAGAGCCCGTGCAGCAGCCAGGGGGTGAGCAGGGGATCCCAGCTCTGGCGTACCCTGACCCCGCCATAGACCAGAAAACCGTAGGCCGTCTGCGGTCTGGCGAAGTGGTAGAGGGAGAGCAGGACGATAAAGCCGCCCCAGCAGAGCATCACCAACCCCTGCAACACCCGTGTCAGCCGGTCCGGCCCCCGTCGCCGCTCTTTCACGCTTATCCCCCGTCCAACTGGCCTGCCAATCCACCGATAGGCGCCGAAATCCCCCCCAGAGTCCGACATTTTTGCTTGTTTATCAAACCTGCGCGGGTAAGATTGACGGCTTAGTCTGCCATGATGGGCCAAGATTGCCCGGGCCAGACCCCAAGTGTTGCAAATAGCGCTGCAAGAACAAGCTGGAGACAATATTTCGATGACGCACGCATCCGTAGTAGATGTGCTGACCGGTAAGTATGCGGTCGGCACCACCCAGACAGTGAAAGGGTGGATCCGGACCCGCCGCGATTCCAAGGCGGGGATCTCATTTTTGGCCATCTCCGATGGCTCCTGTTTCCATCCGGTACAGGCAGTCGTCCCCAATACCCTGGCCAATTACGAGAATGAAGTGCTGCGTCTGACCACGGCTTGCTCGGTGGAAGTGACCGGCCTGGTGGTCGAGTCTCAGGGCAGCGGCCAGGCGTTCGAACTGCAGGCCACCGACGTCAAGGTGGTGGGCTGGGTCGAAGATCCGGATACCTACCCCATGTCCGCCAAGCGTCACAGCGTCGAATACCTGCGCGAGCAGGGCCACCTGCGCGCCCGCACCAACATCGTCGGCGCCGTGACCCGGGTACGCAACTGCCTCTCCCAGGCCATCCACCGCTTCTTCCACGAGCAGGGTTATCTGTGGATCGCCGCGCCGCTCATCACCGCCTCCGACACCGAAGGCGCCGGCGAGATGTTCCGCGTCTCCACCCTGGATATGGAAAACCTGCCGCGCACCCCGCAAGGCAAGGTGGACTATGACAAGGACTTCTTCGGCAAAGAGACCTTCCTGACCGTATCCGGCCAGCTCAACGTCGAGACCTACGCCTGCGCGCTGTCCAAGGTCTACACCTTCGGGCCGACCTTCCGCGCCGAAAACTCCAACACCAGCCGCCACCTGGCCGAGTTCTGGATGGTTGAGCCGGAAGTGGCTTTCGCCGATCTGGAAGACAACGCCGCCCTGGCCGAAGCCATGCTGAAGTATGTCTTCAACGCCGTGCTGGCCGAGCGCCGCGACGATCTGGAGTTCTTCGCCCAGCACGTGGACAAGGACGCCATCGGTCGTCTGGAGCGCTTCGTCGCCTCCGACTTCGCCCAGATTGACTACACCGACGCCATCGAAGTGCTGAAGAACTGCGGCAAGAGCTTCGAGTTCCCGGTCTCCTGGGGTATCGACCTCTCTTCCGAGCACGAGCGCTACCTGGCCGAAGAGCACTTCAAGTCCCCGGTGGTAGTGAAGAACTACCCGAAAGACATCAAGGCCTTCTACATGCGCCTCAACGACGACGGCAAGACCGTCGCCGCCATGGACGTACTGGCCCCGGGCATCGGCGAGATCATCGGCGGCTCCCAGCGTGAAGAGCGTCTGGACGTGCTGGATGCCCGTCTTGCCGAGATGGGCCTGAACAAGGAAGACTACTGGTGGTATCGCGACCTGCGCCGCTACGGTACCGTGCCGCACTCCGGTTTCGGTCTGGGCTTCGAGCGTCTGGTGGTTTACGTGACCGGCATGGGCAACGTGCGCGACGTGATCCCCTTCCCGCGCACCCCGCGCACCGCCGAGTTCTGATTACAGGACTTTCCCTTAAAAGCCGACCTCAGGGTCGGCTTTTTGTTGCCCGTCCGGCGGCCGGACGGCCTTGCCGGCACCACAATTAATCATTCTTGCCGCCCTCCGTCACGCCCCCTTGCTGACACACCCGCCCCGCGCCAGCCGTTGAGCCCCATACGCTGCCACTTATTGCCCGCAAAATAACAAAAACGTTAATACGTGGTTTTTATGACGTTAAATCAAAAAGCGATGAGTTATTGAAGTACCTCAAATTTTTGCCCTTTTTTGGCAGGCACAATAACCACTAACCCTTTAGGGCTAAATAAAAAACAGACAATCCCGGTCCATGAGCCCAACACAGCACAGACATGGATTAAATAACGCGAGGTAATGGAATGATCTTGATGGAATTTTTGGTGGTACTCGGCTGCTTGCTGCTGGGTACCCGGTTTGGGGGCATGGGGCTGGGTCTCATCAGCGGCATCGGTCTGTTCCTGCTGACCTTCGTGTTCGGTCTCACCCCGGGCGAACCGCCGGTGCAGGTGATGCTGACCATACTGGCGGTGATCGGCTGCGCCGCCACCCTGCAGACCGCCGGCGGTCTCAACCTGATGATGCAGGTGGCCGAGCGTCTGCTGCGCCGCCACCCCCAGTACATCACCCTGCTGGCGCCGCTCACCACCTGGACCCTCACCTTCCTGTGCGGTACCGGCCACGTGGTCTACACCATGTTCCCCATCATCGCCGACATCGCACTGCAGAAGAACATCCGCCCGGAACGGCCGATGGCGGTCGCTTCCGTCGCCTCCCAGATGGCGATCTGCGCCTCGCCGGTGTCGGTGGCCGTGGTCTCCATGGTCTCCATCCTGGCGGCCGGTCACGGCATCGGTCAGGCCTACAGCCTGCTCGACATCCTGATGGTAGCCATCCCCTCCTCGCTCACCGGGGTCATAGTCGCGGCCCTCTGGAGCCTGCGTCGCGGCAAGGATCTGGACAAGGACGAAGAGTTCCAGGCCAAGATCAAGGATCCGGAGCAGCGAGCCTTCGTCTACGGCGGTGGTGAGACCCTGCTCAACACCAAGTTCCCGAAAGAGGCCTACTGGTCGACCTGGATCTTCTTCGCAGCCATCGCCGCCGTGGTGGTGCTGGGGGCCGACGCCTCCCTGCGCCCGGTGTTCGAAATGGGTGGCAAGACCGGCCCGCTCTCCATGAACCTGGTGATCCAGATGATGATGCTGATCGCCGGCGCCATCATCCTGATGCGCTGCAAGGTCAAACCGGGTGACATCTCCAACGGCGCCGTGTTCAAGGCCGGCATGGTGGCGATCTTCTCGGTATTCGGGGTCGCCTGGATGAGCGAAACCTTCTTCCAGGCCCACATGCCGCTGCTGAAAGAAACCCTGGCCCATGTGGTGCAGGCCCAGCCCTGGACCTATGCCCTGGTGCTGTTCCTCATCTCCAAGCTGGTGAACAGCCAGGCCGCCGCCCTGACCGCCATCGCTCCCATGGGGCTGGCGCTGGGTGTGGAGCCCAAGCTACTGATCGCCTTCCTGCCGGCGAGCTACGGCTACTTCGTGCTGCCGACCTACCCGAGCGATCTGGCCTGTATCGGTTTCGACCGCTCCGGTACCACCCGCATCGGCAAGTTCATCATCAACCACAGCTTCATCATTCCGGGTCTGATCGGGGTCGCCACCTCCTGTACCCTGGGTTATCTGCTGACCAGCATACTGCTCTAAGCAACACACCGCTTAGCCAGTCCAGCAGGCCCCCCCGGGGGCCTGCTGTTTTGTGCCCTGCCCCATCCCGTTTTGCCAACCGCCCGCACTCTGGGTAGCATGACCCCTCTTTTCTTTGCGGAATCTCCCCCATGTCTCGCGTCATCGTGCTCTGGAGCGGCGGCAAGGATGCCATGCAGGCCCTCTGCCATGCCCGCGAAGCGGGTCATCAGGTAGTGGCACTGGCCACCTTTGCACCGCCCGAACCCCGCTTTCTGGCCCATCCCCTATCACAGGTGCGTCGGCAGGCGGCGGCCCTCGGGCTGCCCCATCTGCTGATCACCATCGAAGCGCCGTTCGATCTCGGTTATGAGCGGGCGCTGGCGGCATTGAAAGAGGAGTGGCGCCTGGATGGGGTGGTCACCGGCGATATCGACAGCGTGGGGGGCGCGCCGAACTGGATCCGCGAGCGCTGCCGCCCGCTCGATCTGGCCGTTCACACCCCGCTCTGGCAGCAAAGCCGCGAGGCGCTGCTGGCAGACCTGCTGACCCGCGGCATCGTCGCCCACCTCTCCTGCGTCGACACCCGGGTGCTGGCCCCCGAGTGGGTGGGGCGCACCCTCGATACCGCCACCCTGGCCGAGTTGCAGCAGCTGGCGGCAAGCCGGGGCTTCGATGCCTGCGGCGAGCAGGGGGAGTACCACACCATGGTGACCGACGGCCCGGGCTTTGCGGCGCCGCTGGTGCTCGGCCGCTGGCAGGTTGCCCGTCAGGAGCAGCTCGCCTACCTGCTGGAGGATGAGGGGTAGCAGGACAGCTCGTCTGCACCGGCATGTCAGATAAAAAAACGGGAGGCGATGGCCTCCCGTTTTGCTTTTCTTTGACGCTGACCTAGTTGGCCAGCTTGCCCAGCACCCGCTGCAGCAGGCGGATGCGTGGCTCGATGCTCTCCAGCAGCAGGAACTCCGCCTCCGAGTGGAAACCGCCCCCCATGGGGCCGAAGCCATCCAGCGACGGCACCCCGGCGGCGGCGGTGAAGTTGGCATCCGAGCCGCCACCAGCCTCCAGCCAGTTGAAGGTGATCCCCTCCTCCTTGGCTGCCGCAGCCACCAGCGCCATCAGCGCCTCGGTGTCGCCACTCGGGCGCATCGCCGGCTTGAAGCTCTGGCGATCCACCTCGACCCGGCAACCGGCGAGGAAGGGGTTGTTGGCCATGAAGGTGAGCCGCTCGTGCACGGCGGCCGCTTCGTCATTGCTCCAGAAGCGCAAGTCGACGATCGCCTCGGCAAAATCCGGCACCACGTTGACGCCGGTCCCCCCCTGCACCACCCCCACGTTCATGGTGGTGCCGGTATCGAGGTTGACCTGCTCGTTGATGGCGAGCACCCAATGGGCCAGCTCGGTGATAGCTGAGACCCCTTCGGTGAGGGCCGAGCCAGCGTGGGAGGCCTTGCCGTGGAAGGTAATGCGGTACTTGGCATTACCCTTGCGAGCGCTGATGAGATCGCCGTTGGGGCGCGCCGCCTCAGCCACCAGCACGCAGCCGCTCTGCTTGGCTTTTTCCACCAGCCACTCTTTGGACCAGGGGGAGCCAATCTCCTCGTCGCAGTTGCAGCAGACCAGCACCTTGAGCTTGGCCAGCACGGCGGGATCCATCCCTTTCAAGGCATACCAGATGGAGAGCAATCCGCTCTTCATGTCCGACACACCGGGACCAAAGGCCTGATTGCCTTCCACTTTCAGCGGCCGCTTGGCGGCTGTCCCCACGGGGAATACGGTGTCCATGTGGCCCACCAGCATCACATCGTAGTGGCTGGCGCCGGGGGCATTGGTTGCCTCGAGGCAGGGGCCGCACTCGGCGGCAAACTGGTGGCGGGTCACCTGCCAGCCGATGGCCTCATATTTCTCGGCCATGATATCGGCGACCCGAGCCACCCCGGCCGGGGTGCGGGTACCGCAATCGAGGTTGATGAGCGGGGCCAGATCCGCTAGGTAGGCGTCCAGGGAAAAAGCGTTGCGAGAGTCTGTCATTGTCATCTCCTGAGGCGGGAGGACACACCTCCCGCCCGACGGCCGAATGAAAGGGGCGGACGACCCGGGCCGTCCGCCGCCCGGTTACATAAACAGCAGATAGTTGAGGGGGAGCGCGGTCACCAGGGCGCCGGCCATGGGCACGCAGGTGCGCTTGACCACCACGAAGGGGGAGACCTTGGCGATGCCCGCACAGGCGATCAGCACCGCCGCGATGGGGGAGACGGTGCGGCCGATGCTGGAGGCGAGCTGCATCGGCAGCAGCATGGTCACCGCCGGTACGCCGAACTTGGCAGCCACCGCCGGCGCCAGGGTCGAGAAGCTCAAGAATGCCGCGTTGCCCGAGCCCATGATGACCGCCGCCACCATGATGAGACCCACCATCACCAGGGTCATCAGACCGCTGCCGATACCGGCATTGCTGGCAGAGTGCAGCAGGGTATCGATGGCGCCAATGGCCTTGAGGGACTCGGCAAACAGCTCGGCACAGACGATGAGCGCCACCACGGGGCCGAACACCTTGCCCATGCCGTCGAGGAAGCTGGAGAGCCCGGCGAAGGCGGTGCGCACCGAGCGGGTGCGCAGCAGCTCGCACAGCATGCCGATAAAGACCGACAGCAGCATGGCCACCTCCACGCTGACGCTGATGGTGGTCACCAGCAGTTTCGAGAAGGTCATCATCAACACGAAAGGAATGATGGGCAGCAGAGCATACCAGGTGGGCGCCGCCACCGCCTCGGTACCCTGCTCGTCCAGCTCGGCGTGCTCGCCGCGATGCAGGGCCGGATCCCAGCCATCCTGACGGTCACAGTGCCGCTGCCAGAAGAAATGCAGCACCATGGTCACCAGCAGCATGGGGGCCACCAGCCAGATCTGGTAGTCGACGAAATAGCTGGTGGGATCCATGCCGGATTGGCCGGCGGAGAAGATGGCGTTGGTCTGGGTCGGGCCGATTTCGAACGCCTGGGAGGTGGCGATGACGCCGCAGGCGGAAGCCGGGCTGATGCCGAGGTTGCGCATCACCGGGTACATGGTGACCATCAACAGCAGGCCAAGGCCGGTGGCGGAGGTGACGAACAGGGAGACGAAGACCGCCACCAGGTAGCAGATGGCCAGCATCAGGTAGCTGGACTGGATGCCCGCCACCGGTTTGACCGCCACCCGCACCAGCGCCTGGGAGGCACCGATATGGGACATGTAGGTGGCAAAGCCGGCCACCGCCATGATGGTGAGGCCGAGGCCCGCCGCACGGTAGGAGAAGATCCCCTTGAACACCTCGAACAGGTCGAACAGGGCGAAGCCGGTGCTCTTGTCGGCGGGCAGAATGGGGTGCAGTCCCAGCCAGTAGGCGACGGTGAAGATGGCCATGCCGGCCAGTGCCAGCACCGCCTGCGGGTTGTAATCCTTGACGATGCCGTAGACCACGGCCAGCAGTACGAGCAAGACGAAGACGAGTTCCAAATATTCACTCCTGATAAAGTTATCGAGGAGCGGAATCTAGTGGTCTGACCGCGCTTTCCCATTGATCCCCGTCAAGAAAGATGGCTTGACCGCACCCCAATGAAACAAAATGCTACACATATAACAAAAAACAGCAATTTAAACTAAAGGCAAACCTTTAGAATCCCTTTGCCACGCGTTCTGGCGAATAACCTCAGGCTTTTTTGCTTTGGATCAACGTCAGGGGCCAGTGAACTGGCCAAGATGCGCATCGACACACAGCGACCATTCGCGCCGGAGAGAGTTATGACAGACCGAGCCAACGCAGGCATGACGACCTGCGACTACAAGCTATGGGACATCCTCGTCGAGTCTGCAAAGGAACGCACCACCATTCGTTACTCCAAGCTGGCCAGGCAGGCCGGGCTGGAGAATTGCCAGGATGAGCTGCGCACGCTGCTGCAACGCATCCGCATGTACTGCACCGAGCACCAGTTGCCGATCCTCTCCGCCATCGTGGTGGACGATGTGGGCAAATATACCGGCCTCTCCTCCAGTCTGCCGGACGCCCCCTGGGAGCGTGCCAAGGTGTTTGACTACCAGTGGCCGGTTGCGCCCTGAGTCATCCACCCCTCACAATAACGCGCCCGCCGGCGCGTTTTGTACTTCTTTGGGCCCCCTTTTCCTGAACCGCAGGCAAAAAAAACCCGCCGAGACGGCGGGTACTAAGCAAGCAACGCTCTGGATGACCAGAGTAAAGAGTTCAGGCTGTCGAATCTTGCCACCTCCGGCACCACGCGAAAGAGGTAACAGGACAACATGGGTTTGCATAAATCGCTGATTTATCCAAGCTTCATGCTGACCATCGACGGGAAATGAGACTAAAGTGAAGGCCCTGCTTAAGGAAATGATTTATTAGTATTCCATTATGCACAGAATGAATTTACGAGGCGTCGACCTCAACCTGCTGGTGGTGCTCAAGGCACTGCTGGAGGAGCGCAACACCACCAAGGCCGCCGAACGGCTCGCCATGAGCCAGCCGGCCGTCAGCCGCGCACTGGCCCGCTTGCGTCTGCTCTATGACGATCCCCTGCTGATCCGCACTCCCCAGGGCATGGAACCCACCGCCCGGGCGGAGGCCTTGCTGCTGCCGCTGCGGGAGATCCTGCACGACATCGAGCAGACCTTCAGCCCCCCCGAGCAGCTCGACCCCGCCCAGTTCGAGGGAGTGCTGCGCATCGGGGCCCACACCTATGTGGAGTACGTGATGATGCCGAGCCTGCTGGCCCGGCTGCAGCAGCAGGCGCCCAACCTGCGCATCCACATGGTGCCGCTCAATGCGGACTACGAAAGCCAGCTCGATGAAGGGGTCATCAGCATGGTGATCAGCAAGCAAGACGAGGTGCCCGGCCGTTTTCGCCGCATCCCGCTGTTCGAGGACAAGCTGATCTGCGCCGCCCACCGCAGCCACCCGCTGCAGGGCCAGGTGCTGTGCATCGAATCCTTCGCCCAGGCCCAGCACCTGCTGGTCGCTCCCCGCGGCAGCGAAGGGGGCATCGTCGATGATCTGCTGGCCGCCCACGGCATGACCCGGCACACCCCCTTGATCGTACAAAGCTTTCTGGCGGCCCCCTTCATCCTGCCGTGCGCGCCTCTGCTGCTCACCTCCCCCGCCCGGGTGCTGCGCCCGCTGATGCCGCTGCTGGATCTGGTGGAGTACGAGACCCGCTTCGCCCTGCCCACCTTCGAAGTGAGCCTCATTCGTCATCGTCGCGACGACAACAACGCCATGCTCAACTGGTTCGAATCCGAACTGCACCTCTGGTGTCGCACCCAGAGCGAACTCTGATGCCCGCCGGCGCGTCCCGCGCCGGGCACTTTTCCCCTCCCCCCAGGCCCGACCAGCACCTCTCCCCACCTCCCCCATGCGCATCGGCGTTGCCTTGAGATCGCCACAATGCCAGAATCGGGCCTCTTCTTGATTTCCCGTTTCAGGACTCAAGTTTCGGCTTTCCGGGCCCATGCCCGCAGACAAGGACTCCCCATGGCCACCACCCTCTATGGCATCAAGAACTGCGACACCATCAAGAAAGCCCGCAAGTGGCTGGAGCAGGCCGGCATCGACTACCGCTTTCACGACCACCGTGCCGATGGCCTGAATCCGGACGATCTCGACCACTGGCTGAGCCAGCTCGGCTGGGAGGCGCTGCTCAACAGCCGCGGCACCACCTTTCGCGCCCTGCCGGACGAGGCCAAACAGGGGCTCGACACCGCCAAGGCGCGCGCTCTGTTGCTGGAGCACCCGGCCATGATCAAGCGCCCGCTGCTGGACCGAGACGGCGAGCTGACCCTGGGCTTCAAGGCCGATCACTACCAATCCCTCTTCTCTCGTTAAACTTTTTTGCTAAGGAACGCTGATGTCGGATGTCATCGCACTGGCCAAGGATCTGATCCGCCGCCCCTCCGTTACCCCGCTGGATGAAGGGTGCCAGACCCTGATGGCGGAGCGCCTCGCCAAGCTCGGCTTCGTCATCGAGCCCATGGTGTTCGAAGACACCACCAACCTCTGGGCCCGCCGGGGCAGCGAGGGGCCGCTGTTCTGCTTCGCCGGCCACACCGACGTGGTGCCCGCCGGCCCACTGGAAAAATGGCATACCCCGCCGTTCGAGCCGACCATCCAGGATGGCGTGCTGTACGGCCGTGGTGCCGCCGACATGAAGGGCTCGCTGGCCGCCATGGTGGTGGCGGTCGAACGCTTCGTCGCCGAGCATCCGGATCACTCCGGGTCCATCGCCTTCCTAATCACCTCCGATGAAGAGGGGCCCTTCATCAACGGCACCACCCGGGTGATCGACACCCTGGAAGCGCGCCACGAGAAGATCACCTGGTGCATCGTCGGCGAACCCTCCTCCACCGCCGTGGTGGGGGATGTGGTGAAGAACGGCCGGCGCGGCTCCATCACCGGCGATCTGCTGGTGCGCGGGGTGCAGGGCCACGTCGCCTACCCCCATCTGGCGGACAACCCGATCCACAAGGCGGCGCCAGCGCTGGCGGAGCTCGCCGCCACCGTGTGGGATGAGGGCAACGCCTACTTCCCGCCCACCAGCTTCCAGATAGCCAACATCTCGGCCGGCACCGGCGCCTCCAACGTCATTCCCGGCGAATTGCACGTCCAGTTCAACTTCCGCTTCAGCACAGAACTGACCGACCTGGATATCCGCGAGCGGGTCGAAGCCCTGCTGGACAGGCATGGTCTCGATTACCAGATCGACTGGACCCTCTCCGGCCAACCCTTCCTCACCGACACCGGCAAGCTGCTGGCGGCCGCGGTCTCTGCCATCGAGGCGGTCAACGGCCAGCAGCCGGCCCTGCTCACCACCGGCGGCACCTCGGACGGGCGCTTTATCGCCCCCACCGGCGCCGAAGTGATCGAGCTGGGCCCGGTCAACGCCACCATCCACAAGGTGAACGAGTGCGTGAAGGCGGACGATCTGGATCTGCTGGCAGACATGTACCAAGGGGTGCTCGCGAGGTTACTGGCATGACCCAGGAGCAACTGCTGGGGTTGGATGAAGGTCACCTCATCCTAGTGGGGCAAGGCCCGCACCGGCTGACAGCCGCCACCGCGGCGGCCTTCAACGACATGCAGGTAGCCGCCGCCCACGCCGGTTTCAACCTGCAGCCCGCCTCTAGCTGGCGCGACTTTGATCGCCAGCTCGCCATCTGGAACGGCAAGTGGCGCGGCGAACGACCGCTGCTCGATGCCAACAGCCAGCCCATCGACGCCCTGCAACTGAGCGACGAGGAGCGCCTCCACGCCATCCTGCGCTGGAGCGCCCTGCCCGGCACCAGTCGCCACCACTGGGGCACCGATCTCGACATCTACGATCCGGACTGCCTGCCCGCCGGCACCAGGCTGGCGCTGGAGCCCTGGGAGTATGAAGCCGGGGGCTGGTTCGCCGACCTGAGCGAGTGGCTTGAGGATCGCATGAACGACTTCGGCTTCTTCCTGCCCTATGCCAAACCGGTCGGTGCCGGCAGCGGGGTTGCCTACGAGCCCTGGCACATCAGCTTTGCGCCTGAGTCCCGCGAGCAGCGGCTCGACCCGGCCGCGCTGGCACTTTGCCTGCAACAGGCGGATATTGAAGGCAAGGCGACCATACTGGCCAACCTCGACGAGATCCTGACCCGCTATGTCACCCTGGCCACCGACGAAAGGAGTAGCACATGAACCTCTGGCTCTGGATAGGCTTGCCACTGCTCTTCCTGCTCGGCCTGTTTCTCAACGCCATCAAGGACATGAAGCGACTGGAGAAAGAGCTGCCCCGCTACAAGGACAAGATCCGGGAAGTGAAGGACGACGAGGACGACTGACTCGCGTCCGCCAGACAGGGGCACCCACGGGTGCCCCTGTCGCTATCTGTCCACTTTGTGAACATGGTCACGTTGCTCGCCGCGCTGGCGACGCCGACGACCGCCTTTTGATGGCCAGAACCCTTCGCAGCCATGACACCAAAAATGTAAAAAACTGCAAATAAATGCACAATTAAGCCACACCGAGCCCAACAAACTGCATATAATGTGCCTGATTTGCATTTTGACAGAAGGAGTTCGCCATTGGATGCCGTCACCATCAACAGTTTTTTCCTCGTCGCGGCCTTGTTGGTGGGCGCCAGTGTCCTGTTGAGCGCGCTCTCCTCCCGTCTCGGTATCCCCATCCTGGTGATCTTCCTCGCCGTCGGCATGCTGGCCGGTGAAGATGGCCCCGGCGGCATCCACTTCGCCGACTACTCCATCGCCTATCTGGTGGGCAACCTGGCGCTCGCCATCATCCTGCTCGACGGCGGCATGCGAACCCGGGTCTCCTCGTTTCGGGTGGCGCTCTGGCCCGCGCTGTCGCTGGCCACGGTCGGGGTGGCCATCACCACTGGCCTCACGGGCCTCGCCGCCGCCTGGCTGTTTGACCTCAACCTGATGCAAGGGATGCTGATCGGCGCCATCGTGGGCTCCACCGATGCGGCAGCGGTGTTCTCCCTGCTCGGCGGACGCAGCCTCAACGAGCGGGTCAGCGCCACCCTGGAGATAGAATCGGGCAGCAACGACCCCATGGCGGTGTTTCTCACCGTCACCCTGATCGAGGTGCTGGCCAGCGCCCAGCAAGACCTCAACGCCGGTTTTCTGCTGCTGCAGCTGCTCAAGCAGTTTGGGCTGGGCGCCGGCATCGGCCTTGGCGGCGGCTGGCTGCTGTGGAAGCTCATCAACAGCGCCAAGCTGGCCCCCGGCCTCTACCCGCTGCTCACCGTCAGCGGCGGCCTGCTCATCTTCGCCCTCACCACGGCTGTGGGCGGCAGCGGCATCCTAGCCATCTATCTCACCGGCCTCTTGCTCGGCAACCTTTCCCTGCGCAGCCGCAGCACCACCTTGTCGGTGCTGGACGGCCTGACCTGGCTCAGCCAGATCGGCATGTTTCTGGTGCTGGGGCTGCTCGCCTCCCCCCACAAGCTGCTGCCCATCGCCCTGCCGGCGCTGGCGCTGGCCATGTGGATGATCCTGTTCGCCCGCCCCATCTCGGTCTGGATCGGGCTGCTGCCGTTCAAGAACTTCGCTCCACGCGAGCGCTGGTTCATCTCCTGGGTCGGCCTGCGCGGCGCGGTGCCGATCATTCTGGCGGTGTTCCCCATGATGGCGGGGCTGCCCAACGCCCAGCTCTACTTCAATGTCGCCTTCTTCGTGGTGCTGGTCTCGCTCATCTTGCAGGGCAGCTCGCTGCCGCTGGCCTCCAGGCTGGCGCGGGTGGAAGTGCCGGCGCCCCCCTCGCCCATCAACCGCTCCGGGCTCGAGATCGATCTCGACAGCCAGTGGGAGACATTCGTCTATCGCCTGAGCGACGAGAAGTGGTGCATCGGCTCGCCGCTGCGGGATCTGCGCATGCCCAAGGGCACCCGCATCTGCGCCCTGTTCCGGGATCAGGAGCTGCTGCACCCCTCGGGCAGTACCTGTCTGCAATCCGATGACATCCTCTGCGTCATCGGCCACGAGCGCGACCTGCCCGCCCTCGGCCAGCTGTTCAGCCAGGCGCCAGAGCAGGATCTGGGCCCGCGCTTCTTCGGCGACTTCCTGCTGGAGGCGGCCGCCAACCTGGTGGATCTCGCCCCCCTGTACGGGCTGGATGTGAGCGAGGTGGCGGATCAGACCCTTGGCCATTTCATTGCCCACCAGTTGGGCGATAATCTGGTGGTCGGCGACCACGTCGAATGGCAGGGACTGATCTGGACCGTGGCCGAAATGGACGAGGGTGAGCCCCGCAAGATCGGGGTGCGCTTTCTGGAAGAAGATCCGGTCTGATCGTCGTTGTCTGCCTCGTCCTCTGCGAGAAGGGAGTTACCTATGCCTTACCAAACCCTGTTGTCCGGCTTGCAACCCCCTTCGCCCCAGCTGGGGGTGATCGAGGGCTTCTTTGGCAAGGGCTGGAGCTGGGAAGCCCGCGCCCGCTACGCCCAGTGGCTGCCCCGCCACGGTTACGGCTTCTATCTCTATGCCCCCAAGGAAGATGGCTACCTGCGCAAGCATTGGGCCAAGCCCTGGCCTGCCGCCCAACTCGAGGCGCTGCGCCAGCTCGCCCGCCAGTGCCGCGACAACGGCCTCGCCTTCGGGGTGGGCCTGAGCCCCATGGGCGCGCACCACGACTATGCCCGCCAGCGGCCGGCCCTGCTGGAAAAGGTGCGGCTCATCGAGGATGAGCTCAAACCCGACATCCTGGCCGTGCTGTTTGACGACATGAAGGGGGATACCCCGGATCTCGCCCACTGGCAGCTCACCATCGCCCACGACATCGCGGCCCACACCCGCGCCGGCCGGCTGCTGTTCTGCCCGAGCTACTACAGCACGGACCCCGTGCTGGAGAAGGTGTTCGGCGCCATGCCGCCCCACTATCTGCAGGATCTGGGGCAGGGGCTGGACAAGCGCTTCGAGATCTTCTGGACCGGCCCCAAAGTCTGCTCCAGCGACTATCCGGCGGCCCACCTCAAGCAGGTGGCGGAGTGGCTGCATCGCAAGCCGTTCCTGTGGGACAACTACCCGGTCAACGACGGCAGCAAGGCCAGCAGCTTCCTGCACCTGCGCGCCTTCGAGAACCGTCCGGCGGAACTCGCCGAGCTGACCTCGGGCCATGCGGTCAACCCCATGAAGCAGGCGGCGCTGTCGGTGCTGCCGCTGGCCACCCTGCCGATGAGCTACAAGCTCGGCAAGCAGTACGATCCGGACAAGGCGCTGCACGCCTCCCTCAATGCCACCTGCGGCCCGCAGATCTCCGCCATGATCCAGGCCGATCTGCCGCTGTTTCAGGACATAGGGCTGGCCCAGCTGACCCCTGAGCAGGTGGCCCATCTCAAGGCCCGCTACCTGCCATTTCGCGACCAATCCTGCGTCGGCGAGATCCTGCGCTGGCTGGATGGCGAATACGTGTTCGACCCGGACTGTTTGACCGACTGACCCTCACCACAGAGACCCTGCCACAGGAGGCTGCATGGATGCGTCCCTGATTTACCAGAACCTGGCGGTGATCGCCGCCTTTCTGCTGGTCTACAGCCTGATCGCCGGGCGCTTTGAATCGCGACTCGTCAACGGCCCCCTGCTGTTTTTGCTGATGGGCTGGCTGCTGGGGCCGGGCGGCATCGAGCTGCTCTCCCTCTCCATCGACAGCGACGGCATCAAGCTGTTGGCGGAGCTGACCCTGGTCATAGTGCTGTTCAGCGACGCGGCCAACACCAACTGGCAGGTGCTGCAGGCCAACCGCGCCCTGCCCATCCGGCTGCTGCTGATCGGGCTGCCGCTCACCCTGGCGGCCGGCGCCCTGTTCGGCCACTGGCTCTTCCCCGATTTGCCGCTGCTGGAGATGGCGATCCTCTCCACCATACTCGCCCCCACCGATGCGGCACTCGGCAAGGCAGTGGTGAGCAACCCGGCGGTGCCCGCCCCCATCCGGGAGGGGCTCAATCAGGAGAGCGGCCTCAACGACGGCATCTGCGTACCCGTGCTGCTCCTGCTGCTCGCCCTTATCGCCCCGACCGAGCAGCACAGCGGCACCGGCCTGCTGGCTCTCACCTTGCTGCTGGAGGAGATCGGCATCGGCCTGCTGGTAGCCTGGGGGCTGACCAGCCTCACCCTGCGCCTGCTCAAGACTTCCTACCTCAACGGCTGGCAGCTGCCGCTCTGGCGCCAGCTCACCATGCCGGGGCTGGCCCTGCTCTGCTTCGCGCTGGCCCAGACCCTGGGCGGCAGCGGCTTCATCGCCGCCTTCGTCGGCGGCCTGCTGATCGGCCGCAAACTGGGGGAGCACAAGCACGCCTACCTGGACAGCTGCGAGGGGTACGGCGATCTGCTCTCGGTGGTGATCTGGATGGTGTTCGGCGCCACCCTGATGCCCATGCTGACGGAGCTGCTGCACTGGCAATACTGGCTCTATGCCGCCGCCAGCCTCACCCTGCTGCGCATACTGCCGGTCTGGCTGAGCCTGCTCGGCACCGGCCTCAAGCCCGAGCTCAAGCTCTTCATCGGCTGGTTCGGCCCACGCGGGTTGGCCAGCATCGTCTTTGCGGTGATGGTGTTGCAGCACGAGCCAGCCCTCCTCGGCCAGCGCCCCATCATCGCCACCGTGCTCTGCACCATCATCCTGAGCGTCATCCTGCACGGCATCAGCGCCAACCCCTGGGTCGCCCGCTTCAAGCCCCATTGACCTATTAAGGGGATACGCCGCCAACGAAAAAGCCCCGGGATTACCCCGGGGCTTTTCTTTTGTCAGGCACCAGGCCCGCCCGTGCCGGCCACAGTCAAGCCTGCCCTAGGAGCTCTCCCCCTCAGCCTGAGCCCGGTAGACCAGGATCCCCGGCTTGTTCTGCACATACTCCAGGAAGGGGGAGTCCACCACCTGCATGTTGCTCGAGAGGGAGGAGGCATTGCGCAGCACGGGGCCGTTCTCGCCACGGATGAAGATGCCGGTGTGGGTGACGTCGAGCCCGGCGAGATCGGTATAGATGCCGATGTAGTCGCCCTCTTCCAGCAGGCTCAGGGTGTTCTCATCGATGCTGGCGGAGGGAATGTAGGTGATGTCCCGTGCCGTCACCCCCAACCCAGGAATGTAGTGGCCACCGTCCGCCTTCTGGTTGAGCTGCTTGGCCGTGGTCACCACGGCGCCGCCCACCAGATGGGTCACGTCGCTCACCCGGTTGTCGCCATGCACCCAGTCAGAGAAGAAGTGCTTTCTGGTCAGGTAGTTGACCTCACCGTTCACGTAACGAGTGTGCATCACGTTCTCGATGAAGTGATGCACACTCGTTGCGCGACGCAGCGACTCGACATAATCCAGATAGGTGAAGCAATCGAGTTCGCCAAAATCCACCACCAGCTGCTCCTGGGTATCGTTCGAGCCGACCAGCCGGTTGGCGACGTAGGGATTGCCCAGAAAGAGCCCGGAAAAATCCCTGATCGACTGACCCGGCGAGCCCTGCGGCCGGGCAAACAGCTCGATAAGCTGCGGCTCCTCGATGTTGTAAAAATCGAGGTTCCTCTCTTTGCCGGCGACCGCCGCGCCGGCAAAGAGCAGCAATGCAACGCTGGTTAGCCTCATCATCCTTAATTCTCCTTGCTCAGAATGTTAAAAACGGACCGTTTGCATCCTCTTGCGGCCGCAAGCAAATGCCATTCGAGACTGACGATGTTGCGACCGTTTGCAAACCGGATAAATGTAAGCAAATGTGGCCAGCCTCCCCCATCCCGCCCCGATCAGCACATCCATGGTCGGTCCTTGTATCCGCAGGCATCACGAAAAAGCCCCGCGGGGCGGGGCTTTTCGGCAGAGTCAGGCCAGCTGGCAAGCGATGGCATCAACCCAGTGCCAGCCAGACCCCTACGCCAAACATCAGGGAGCCGGCGATCCGGTTCATCAGGGTGACGTTGCCGCTCTTGGCGAGGAAGTGGCGCAAGGTGCGGCCACCGCTGGCGTAGAGCAGCAGGCAGGAGAACTCGATGACCAGGATCAGGGCCACCAGGGCGCTGATCTGCGGCGCCATCGGCTTGGCCGCGTTGATGAAAGGGGGCAGCAGGGAGACCATGAAAGCCCACCCCTTGGGGTTGGCGATGGCGGTGACGAAACCCTGCATGGCCAGCGCCAGGGGACGGGTCTCCTGGGCCGCCGACAGATCCGCCGGAATGGCCAGCTTGCCTTTGGCCTGCCACATCTGGATGCCGAGCCAGATGAGATAGGCGCCGCCCACGTATTTGAAGGCGGCAAACAGCGCCGGGTAGTTGAGCATGACGGCCGCCACCCCGATCACCGACAGCACCGACACCAGGCCGACCCCGATAAGCTCGCCCCACATCATGTGCAGGGTGCGGCGTACCCCCAGGCTCATGCCGAGGGTCATCGCCAGGGTCATGCACATGCCGGGAGTCACGGAGACAAAAAAGAACGTGGGAATAAACAGCGCCAGAATGGCGGGATCGATCCAGTCGGACACACTACACCTCCATGGTAACAGACCGACGATCTTGCCTATCACATTCATTTAACACAAGAAAAAACCTTTTCGTTCAGCATGATTTCAGCCATAAAAACCTGTGACAAGGTTTGTCGCGCCTGTGTAAGATGCCGCCTTGTTCCTCTTCTGGGTCAGGATCTTTCATGTCATTGAATAATCTCTCTATCCGTCTGCAAGTACTCATTCCTCTCCTGCTCGCCAGCCTGCTGATGATCCTGATGATCGGGATCGGCAAGCAGGACATCGACAGCGCCATCGGCGACATGAACGACACCACCGTCAGCGTGACCCGTCACAAGGACGACATCGCTACCCTGATCCACGCCACCTACCGGCTGCGCACCACCGCCATCTATGGCCTCTACGACCCCGAACGCTTTGCCACGCTGCCCGGTGACCTCACCGCCGCCGAGCAGGAGATCGGCTCCATCCTGGCCAGACTGGTCATCACCGGCGCCGAGCAGGACAACAGCCGGGTGGCGGCCGCCCTGCAGGCCTACCTCGGCCACACCCGCAACAACATGCTGCCGCTGCTGGCCGCCAAGCACCAGGGCAGCGGCGATCCCGCCGCCTACGAGCAGGCCCGCCTGCGCTTTCGCGAGCTGGGGGAAGATCTCATCAAGCAGATTGATGCCATGTCCGCCCACATCAACCAGCTGATCCAGGATGAGATCGCCCAGGAGCAGGCCCACTACCACTCAACCCTGCTGCGCACCCTGCTGCTGATGGGGGCGGCCCTGCTGGCTGCCCTGTTTGGCGGCTGGTGGCTGTCCGGCCAGATAGTGCGCCCCATCGGCCAGCTGCAGCAGGTGATGCGCGCCGTGGCCCAGGGCCGCTTCAACGTGCGCGCCGCTGCCGACGGCGACAACGAGCTAAGCCAGCTGGCCGCCGACATCAACCAGACCCTGACCCAGCTTGGCAACACCATCCAGACCCTGACCGGCATCAGCGGCAACGTGGCCTCCGCCGCCACCGAGCTCGCCGCCGTGATGACCCAGTCCGAAGCCAACGCCCAGCAGCAGCGCAGCGAGACCGAGCAGGTCGCCTCCGCCGTCACCGAGCTGGCCAGCACCGCCGACAACGTCAACCACAACGCCGCCCTGGCCGATGAACTGGCGCGCGATGCCAACGACAGGGTCGAGCAGGGGCTGACGCTGTTTGCCGAGAGCATCCAGGCCAACAGCCGCATGGCGGGCAGCCTCGAGAGCGCCGCCGCGCAGGTGGCCCAACTCAAGTCCCAGTCCGAGCAGATCGGCAAGGTGATCGAGGTCATTCAGGGGATTTCGGAGCAGACCAACCTGCTGGCGCTTAACGCCGCCATCGAGGCCGCCCGCGCCGGCGAAACCGGCCGCGGCTTTGCGGTGGTGGCCGACGAGGTGCGCATGCTGGCGGCCCGCACCCAGGACTCCACCAAGGAGATCCAGGCCATCATCGAGCAGTTGCAGAGCCAGTCCCAGTCGGCCAACAGCGGCGTGCAGGAGACCCTCGCCATCCTGGCCCACAACCAGCAGCTCTCCGGCGAGGTGCAGGCGCTGCTGGGCTGCATCACCGAAGCGGTCAACCAGATCAACGGCGCCAACGCCCAGGTGGCCACCGCTGCCGAGGAGCAGTCCTGTGTCACCGCCGACATCAACCGCAACATCACCAACATCCACGAGATCGTCAACCAGAACGCGGCCGGCATCAGCCAGAGTGCCGCCGCCAGTCACGAACTGTCACAGCTCGCCGAGCAGCAGCGCAAGCAGCTGGCCCAGTTCCAGCTGTAACCACGCCCTCGTGAGTACAGACAAGGCCCCGGATCCGGGGCCTTGCTGTTAATGAAGCTGACGGCTTGTTGTTGTTTTAAACGCTCTTTTTTATAACATGGCTTCATTGGGGGCTGGGCTACCTCACCAAATGTGGGTATGGTAGAGGCACGTCACTCCCCCTCATGCGAGATCATCATGAAGCTGTCCTTCAAGAAACCGGCCTTCATCGGCCTCGGGCTCATCGCCCTCGTCTCCGCCATCTGGCTCGATTTCTATCTGCCGGAGCACACCATCGCCACCATCACCGGGGTCGAGGTGAAACGCACCGACAAGGATGGCCCCATCAGCCAGAAGAACCCGGCCGACGGTCCCACCACCGACGTCTACTACATCTATACCGAGCGACCCGGTGAGAAGATCCGCGTGTTCCGCAACGAAGACACCGAGTGGGGCTGGCCCTTCTACTTCAAGTTCAACGCCGCCGACGTGCAGGCCAAGGCCAAGTCGATGGAGTTCGAAAAGCGGCTCGCCATCATTACCTCCTACGGCTGGCGCATCAACATGTTCTCCATGTTCCCCAACGTCACCAAGATTGAGAGCACCGAGCCCGACGCCTCCACCTGGAGCTTCTTCCGCTGGTTCTGGTTCGGCATCTGGGCTCTGGTGATGGGCAAGGCTGCCATCGCCACCTGGCGCTACTTCGATCGGCTCGAGGACGAGATATGAGCGACGCCGCTTGCCGGAGGAACGGACAATGAGTGAGCCGAGCAAGACGCGCACCAGCTTCTATCGCCGGCTCTACGTGGCCTGGCTCATCAGCCAGGGCACGGATACGGTGCCGGCCATCATGGAGGCGACCGGCATGCCGCGCCGCACCGCGCAGGATACGCTCAGCGCCCTGGCCGAGCTGGACATCAGCTGCGGCTTCGAGCAGACCGAGGGGGCTCGTCATCTGCAGGGGCACTATCGCATCAGTGACTGGGGGCCCATCAATCCCGCCTGGATCGCGGCGCAATTGCCTGCCATCAAGGAGACGCTGGGTTACCCCTGAGGTCGTCTGTGACTGGGGGACAATCCGAGCAATCCTGCCTGGATAAAGGCCCAACTGCCGGCCATCAAGGATGACATTGGGTTACCCCTGAAGCCACGGACTTGATCGTCTGTGACTGGGGCAGGCTGAGCAAGCCAGCCTGCAACAGGATCCAATCCGCCAAATAAAGAAGGGCCAGCCGACAAGGCTGGCCCTTCTTGTATCTTGTCAGCCAGGAGTGGCCCGGCCGACAGAGTCCTCATTCGGGGAACGGCTCCTCCGGCAATGGATCCTGGGTCTCCCCCTTGGTGCAGTCGATGATGGAGCGCTTGGGGTTGTTGGGGTCACGCAACAGCAGGGGCGCCAGCCCGGCGTCGTGCTGCTGCTCGTCGGAAAACTCGCTGCCATAGGCGTTGTGGGTCAGACGCCGCGCATTGGCGATGGGGGTATCCACGAACAGGGCATGCACCTCGAAAGTGGACGAGGGGATGAGAAAGCCGCTGATGGGCAGACCGTGCAGATCCTGGCGGGTCTTGTACCAGGCAAAGCCGTCCGTCACCTTGTAGGGGGTGAACTGTTTGAGCTGCGGGTGCACCGGCTGGCCGGTCTCGCTGTCGAGATAGAGATCATCCAGCTCGCAGGTCGCCAGCCCCTGCCACATCGACTCGAACGGCGTGGCACACCCCGTCAGTTGCAACCCGGCCAGCAGTGCCAGCCCTGTCTTCCACATCGCTTCGCCCCTTCTTGCAAGAGTGGAACTGCGTTCAGTCAAAGGCCCGCAGCCGCGTGACCAGCAGATCGATAAAACCGGCCCGATCCAGCCCCAGCAACACCAGCGCATTGGCCGCTTTGCCGGTCAGACCGTAGCGATCCACCACCGTCATGCCGCTAGTATGGGTGCCGCCGGTCTCGATATCGACCCGGCACTCAACCCCGTGAAACAGCGCGGGGGCCAGCAACCAGGCAATGGTACAGGGGTCGTGCAGCGGCGCGCCAGCAAATCCCCACTTGGGATCCCGGTGATAGATCATGAAAAAGTCGAGCAGCCCGGCCACGCACTGGGCCACCGGATTGGTGATGGCGCGCACCCGTTCGATATCCTCGTCCATCACCTGCGCCTCATGGGTCACATCCAGCCCGCACATGGTGATGGGGAGCCCCGACTTGAACACCATATCGGCCGCTTCCGGGTCCACATAAATATTGAATTCCGCCGCCGGGGTCCAGTTGCCTGGCCCCGCCGCGCCGCCCATCAACACGATACGGGCGATCTTCTGCTTTAGCTCGGGGTGGGCCGCCAGCAACAGGGCGATATTGGTGAGCGGGCCGGTCGGCACCAGGGTCACGGGCTCCGGGCTCTCGCGCAGGCACTTGGCCATCAGCTCAAGGGCGGTCATGGCCACGGGGGCAAAGGCCGGATCCGGCAGTTTGGGGCCATCGAGACCCGATTCGCCGTGGACGTTGTCGGCGATGATAAGCTCGCGGGCCAGCGGCTTGGGAGCCCCCGCCGCCACCGGAATGTCGTCACGCCCCAACAAGGTGAGGATGCGCAGGGCATTGTTGAGGGTCTTGTCCGGCGTCTGGTTGCCGGCGCTGGTGGTGACCGCCAGCACCTTGAGTTCAGGGCTGGCCAGCGCCAGGATGAGGGCGATGGCATCATCGTGGCCGGGATCGCAATCGAGAATAACGGGCAACGCCATGGACGGACTCCTTACAACATGACAGGGAGCCATACCTTAGCAAGCGGCGGCAGAATTAACTCTGGAGGGAGTCACAAAACGCCTTGGCCAAACAGATCAATCACTTGCCGGCGGCACTCAAGTCAGTTCGCCGCGCTTCGCCGGTTCGGGTATGATCCCCCTCCCTTTTCTAACCGTGCGCCCCATGTCCGTCATCGTCGACACCTTCATCGCCCCGCCCTGTGCGGCCACCATCGAGATCCTGTTCGAGGATGAGCACCTGCTGCTCATTAACAAGCCGAGCGGCCTGCTGAGCCTGTCGGGCAAGAACCCGCAGAACCTCGACTCGGTGCACCATCGGCTGGTGCAGGCTTACCCCGGTTGCGCCCTGGTCCATCGCCTCGATTTTGGCACCTCTGGCATCATGCTGGTGGCCAGGAACAAGGCCATCAACGCCCTGCTCTGCCGCCAGTTCAGCCAGCGGGCGGTGAGCAAGGCCTACAGCGCTCTGCTGTGTGGCCATCTGGTCGACGATGAGGGAGTGATCGATGCCCCCATCGCCAAGGATCCGGCGCTGTTTCCGCTGATGAGCATCTGCGCCGTCAACGGCAAACCCGCCCGCTCCCGCTATCAAGTGATTGAGCGGCTGGAACAGCAGATGCAGGGACAGACAGTGCCGCTGACCCGGGTGCGGTTGGTGCCGGAGACCGGTCGCACCCACCAGCTACGTATCCACAGCCAGCAGTTGGGCCATCCCATTCTCGGCTGCGATCTCTATGGCGGCCTGCTGCCGCCCGGCTGCGAGCTGGCGCCGCGGCTGATGCTGCACGCCAGTGAACTCGATTTTGTCCACCCGGTCAGCGGCGAGCCGATGCAGATCCGCTGTGAGGCGCCCTTTGCGCAGGCGCTGGCCGCCATGACGGGGCAACCGGGGTAACCTGGAACAGGGAAGAAATGAAGGGGCAGGCAAGCAGAAGAGGGGCAAAGCGGTAAACGGCGGATAAAGATAGGGGCCGTGCTTTCGCAACGGCCCCCACCCCCCACTCGTGGTGGTGCTATCAGATCAGCTTGCGGGCAGCGCCCAGTACGATCTTGATGGCATCAGATTCGGTTTTCGCCATGGTCTCGGCGTTCGGGATTTCCTGCTGGGTACGGTTGACGATGACGCCAGCCACCATACCGGCACGCAGGCCCTGGCTGGTGCACATGGTCAGCAGGGTGGCAGATTCCATCTCGTAGTTCAGCACGCCCATGGCTTGCCACTCTTTCATGGAACCCTGGAAACGGCTCACGACGCGGCCGGATACAGTGTCGTAACGCTCCTGACCCGGGTAGAAGGTATCGGAGGAGGCAGTCACACCGATGTGCAGCTTGGAACCCAGCTCTTTGGCGGTGTTGACCAGCGCGGTGGTGCAGTCGAAGTCGGCCACGGCCGGGAACTCCATCGGCGCGAAGTGCAGGCTGGCACCGTCGAGGCGCACGGAACCGGTGGTGACGATCACGTCGCCCACGTTCAGGTGCGGCTGGATGGCGCCGGTGGTGCCGATGCGCAGGAAGGTACGGATGCCCAGCTGAGCCAGCTCTTCCACCGCGATGGAAGTGGACGGGCCGCCGATACCGGTGGAGCAGATGATCACGGCCTTGCCGTCCATCTCGCCGCGCCAGGTAGTGAATTCACGATGGCTGGCCAGGTGCACCGGGTTATCCAACAGCTCTGCGATGCGCTTCACGCGCTCGGGATCACCAGGGACGATCGCCAGGGTGGCGCCTTGCAGATCCGCTTTCTTCAAACCCAAGTGAAATACATCAGACATAGTGGACTCCTGGTTGCTCCCCACCAGCATGGTCAGGGCGCAAGTTAAGATGATTCTTTATGGTACTTTCAAGCCTTCACTCCCCTCGTCGGGGAGGCGCCAACTATGGTCGAAAGCGCTTTCCAATTCCTTGAAGCATCTCACACTTCCTTGCATTGACAGTGACAAATTCGGCGCAAAACGTTTGCTAACCTGATGAATTAATTGAAAAACGTTTTTCTTCCCGCGAACGGGCAAGGGCCCTTGTCAATCCCTGTCGCGCCCCATGTTTCCGGTACGTGATCGAGTCCATAAAGTTGCAAAGCAGATACCATTGACCCCTTTTCATCCCCTCTGACGATGTTATGTTGGCGCCCGCATACCACTTAATGGCTAATAAAACGGAGTCCATCATGGCGACATTCAAGTTCTACATTCCCGCTATCAACCTGATGGGAGCAGGCTGTCTGCAAGAGGCGGCAGCCGATATCAAGGGTTATGGCCATCGCAAGGCGCTGATCGTCACCGACAAGATCCTCAACCAGATCGGCGTGGTCGCCAAGGTCGCCGGCCTGCTGGCAGAACATGGCATTGAAAGCGCAGTTTTCGACGAGACCAAACCCAACCCGACCATGACCAACGTGGAAGCGGGTCTGGCCATGCTCAAGGCCAATGGCTGTGACTGCGTCATCTCGCTAGGCGGCGGCTCCCCCCACGACTGCGCCAAGGGCATCGCCCTGGTGGCCGCCAACGGCGGCAGCATCAAGGATTACGAAGGGGTGGATCGCTCCGCCAAGCCGCAGCTGCCGCTCATCGCCATCAACACCACCGCCGGCACCGCCTCCGAGATGACCCGCTTCTGCATCATCACCGACGAGGCTCGCCACGTGAAGATGGCCATCGTCGACAAGCACGTCACCCCGCTGATGTCGGTCAACGATCCCGAGCTGATGCTGGCGAAACCCGCCGGCCTCACCGCCGCCACCGGCATGGACGCGCTGACCCACGCCATCGAGGCGTATGTCTCCACCATCGCCACCCCGGTGACCGATGCCAGCGCCATCATGGCCATCCAGCTCATCGCCAAGCACCTGCGCACCGCGGTCAATCAGGGCGACGATCTGCACGCCCGCGAGCAGATGGCCTACGCCCAGTTCCTGGCCGGCATGGCCTTCAACAACGCAAGCCTGGGCTACGTGCACGCCATGGCCCACCAGCTGGGCGGCTTCTACGACCTGCCGCACGGGGTGTGCAACGCCGTGCTGCTGCCCCACGTACAGGCCTATAACGCCCAGGTGTGCGCCGGCCGGCTCAAGGATGTAGCCCGTCATATGGGGGTGGACGTGAGCGCCATGAATGACGAGCAAGGGGCCGCCGCCGCCATTGCCGCCATCCAGCAGCTGGCGCTGGACGTGAAGATCCCGGCCGGGCTGGAGCAGCTGGGCGTCAAGGCCGATGACTTCAACCTGCTGGCCGAGAACGCCCTGAAAGACGCCTGCGGCTTCACCAACCCGAAACAGGCGAGCCACGAAGAGATCGTCGCCATCTTCCGCGCCGCCATGTAAGGGCGCAATCGGCAGAAAGGGTCGCATGGCGGCCCTTTTTATTGGCTGATGGATCAATGGCTTTTTACTTCCGTAGAGGGAGCCGGTATGATTTGCCGAGCTTAAAAAGACTTGAATGGATGATCTGAACTCGATATGCGGATGAAACACCTGATTGCCGCGGCCCTGACCGCCCTCACCCTGTCCGGTTGCAGCCTGGTCTATCGCATCGATATTCCTCAGGGCAACTATGTGGAACAAAAACAGGTCGACAAACTGCGCCAGGGCATGACCCGCGAGCAGGTCGAGTTCGTGCTGGGCTCCGCCATGCTGCGCGATGGCTTTGACCCGAACACCTGGTATTACCTCTATGAATTCCAGCCGGGGCGCGGCGAGAAAGAGCGCAAGGAGCTCACCCTGACCTTTGCCAACGACAGATTGGCCACGGTCACCGGCGATTTCCCGCTGCCAGCGGCCTTCCATACCCCGCTCTGATCCCATCCACAAAACCGGCCTCGCGCCGGTTTTGTTTTAGCGCCGCCAGCCACGGACGACCCGCTGGCAGAGGGCAGCCCCTCAGCGGATGCGGGCGTCACTTTCATCACACAGGGAGAGCAGCATGAGCCGGATCCTGATCGCCGGAGCCACCGGCCTCATCGGCCGTGAGCTGGTGCGGCAACTGCCCGCGGAGCACCAACTGACCCTGCTCTGCCGCAAGCCCGGGCCGCCGCAACCCGCCCGCCACTGGCTGCCGGTCAATTTCGATATGCTGGCCGCGGTGAATCTGCCCGAACCGGTGGATCTCGCCTTCTGCTGCCTTGGTACTACCCGCAAGGAGGCCGGCTCGCCCGAGGCCTTTCGCCGGGTCGACCTTGACTATGTGCTGGCCTTTGCCGAGCTGGCCCGCCGCCACGGCTGCCAGCGGCTGGTGGTGGTCTCGAGCCTGGGGGCCAACCCGCACTCCCCTGCCCTTTATCCGCGCACCAAGGGGGAGATGGAGCAGGCTCTGCTGGCCCAGTCCTGGACACGACTCGCTATCGTGCGCCCCGCCATGTTGCTGGGAGATCGCCAGCCGCCGCGCCGCTCGGAGCAGTTTTTCCAGGCCATCTACCCGTTGCTGAAGCCGCTCCTGATAGGCAGGTTGCGCCGCTGGCGCGCCATCGAGGCCGGCCAGGTAGCCCGCGCCATGATCGCCCTCTCCCGCCAGCCCGCCGGCTGCGAAGTGGTCGAGAACGAGCGGCTGCTCCAGCTGTAGTGAAGCCCCTCGACTTGGCGGGTAGATGACGGGATCAAAAAAGGCGCCAAGGCGCCTTTTTTATATGCGGTGTCGTGCCAGTGCTGGAACCTTTTATACGAAGGATCATGCCTGCCAATGCAGGCATTTAGTCAGAATGTTTGCGATTGGCATTGGGACGGCCACCCGTGACCACGTCGGCACGTCCCTCTTCCTTGGCCTTCTCGGCGCGCTTCTTGCGCATCTCCTTGGGATCGGCGATGAGCGGACGGTAGATCTCGATGCGATCGCCATCTTGCAGCAACTCGGAGCCCTTGACCGGTCGGCTGTAGATGCCGAACTTGTTGACCGTCAGATCGATCTCGGGGTGTTTTTGCACAATGCCGGATTGCTCGAGGGCGGCCAGCACCGAGGTCTGTGCAGGCACCCGCAGCCGCAGCACCGTCTGCCGCTCGGGCAGGGCGTAAACCACTTCGATGTTGAGTTGATCAGGCACCGTACACCACCTTGGCGCGGTTGGAGAAGGCGAGCACCATGGAACTCACCAGATCGCGGAAGATCTGGCCGAAGGCCAGCTCGATGAGTTTGGAGGTGAACTCGAAGTCGAGATCGAACTCTACCTTGCAGGCATCCACGTCCAGCGGCGTGAAGGTCCACCAGCCCGCCAGCTTGCTGAAAGGCCCCTCCACCAGCTCCATCTTGATCTGCCGGTTGGCATCGAGCAGATTGCGGGTGGTAAAGGTCTTGGCAATCCCGGCCTTGGCCACATCGACCGAGGCCGTCATATAGTCATCGCCGGTTTCGTGGACACGGCTGCCGACACAACCGGGCAGGAACTCCGGATAAGCGTGAACATCATTGACCAGCCTGAACATCTGTTCGGCGCTGAACATCACCAGGGCACTGCGAGTAATACGGGGCATGGCTTTTCCTCATCCAATCGCCGCGATTTTATCATCATGTTTCATCTTGTGGAGGTAAAACCTCGGTCAAACTGCTCATAAAGCCATCAGTTGACCCGCTGCGCGTTTTACAGCCGCCCTTGCCCACGTATAATGCCCTCCTCCCAGTCATTGCCGGAAATCGCCCGTCATGAGCAAAAAAAACAGTAAAAACAAAGCCGGGTCCAACACCATTGCACTCAACAGAAGCGCGCGCCACGAATACTTCATCGAAGAGAAGATCGAGGCGGGTCTGTCCCTGCAAGGGTGGGAAGTCAAATCTCTGCGGGCGGGCAAGGCCAACATCAGCGAAGCCTATGTCATCTTCCGCGATGGTGAGGCTTACCTGTTCGGCTCCAGCTTCCTGCCACTGCAAGCGGCCTCCAGCCATGTGGTGTGCGACCCGACCCGGACCCGCAAACTGCTGCTGAGCCGCCGTGAACTCGACAAGCTCGAGAGCCTGATCGCCCGCCAGGGCTACACCGTCGTTCCCCTCGCCCTCTACTGGAAACAGTGCTGGGTCAAGGTCGAGATCGGCCTGGTGAAGGGCAAGAAAGAGCACGACAAGCGCGAAGACACCAAGGCCCGCGAATGGGATCGGGAAAAAGCGCGCATCATGAAGAACAAGCACCGCGGTTGATGGTGCGCCGCCTGCCGGGCGCCGCCCAATAAACCAGCAATCGACCGGCCAAGGCCGGTCGATTGCCATCAACGCCTTGCCATGACAGGATTTTTGCGTACAATCGCTCTTAACAACTTGGGGCTGATTCTGGATTCGACAAGATTCACGAAACCCAAGGTGCATGCCGAGGTGCGGTAGGCCTCGTTAATAAACCGCAAAAAAATAGTCGCAAACGACGAAAACTACGCACTCGCAGCTTAATAACCTGCGCTGAGCCCTTCTACCCTAGCTTGCCTGTGTCCTAGGGAATCGGAAGGTCATCCTTCACAGGATCGTGTGGAAGTCCTGCTCGGGGCGGAAGCATTAAAACCAATCGAGCTAGTCAATTCGTGGCGTGTCTCTCCGCAGCGGGTTGGCGAATGTAAAGAGTGACTAAGCATGTAGTGCCAAGGATGTAGTAATTTTGGACGGGGGTTCAAATCCCCCCAGCTCCACCAAATCATGTTCCGGCCGGGAACGAAGAAGTACAGAAACCCGCATTGCCAAAGGCTTTGCGGGTTTTTTGTTGTCCTCAGTAGTCCGAGGAAGTCGCCAGAAACCAGCTCATTTAGTACCATTACTAGTACCACAAGGGCGATGGTACTAAATTCAGTGGTACTAAGAGGCGGCATGGACAAGAAGACGCGTAAGACAGGAACAAACCGGCTTTCTGACACTAAAGTGAAAACAGCCAAAGCAGACATCAAAGAGTTAACCTTACCTGATGGGGAAGGGTTAGAGCTGAGAGTTAAGCCTAACGGAGGGAAAAGATGGGTTTTCAAGTACCAAAAACCAGCCGATAAAAAGCGCACCAACATGGGATTTGGTACTTATCCAGAAGTCTCCCTTGCCGCTGCTAGAGAGC
The DNA here is from genome assembly GCF_027707385.1 of Aeromonas sp. QDB54. NCBI lineage: Bacteria > Pseudomonadati > Pseudomonadota > Gammaproteobacteria > Aeromonadales > Aeromonadaceae > Aeromonas > Aeromonas sp. QDB54. The sequence continues at coordinate 273,818 of NZ_JAPCIT010000004.1, forward strand.
GGCGGCGAGAAGTCCGCACCCTACTGGCCCAAGGCATTGATCCCAAGCTCCATAAAGAAGAACAGATCGCCACAGCTCAAGCCAAGCAAGAAGCTAGTGCCAACACGTTCGAACGCATGGCGTGCAAATGGCTGGAATTGAAACGCCACAATGTGACAGACGCCTATGCCACCGATTCGTGGCGCTCCCTTGAACTCTATGTGTTGCCCTTCATTGGCTCAATGCCCATAGACCAGATACGTGCGCCTAAAGTTATTGAAATTCTTCGCCCAATTGAAGCAGATGGCAAACATGAGACTGTACGTCGCCTCTGCCAGAGGATTAACGAAATTCTCGACTATAGCGTCAATCATGGCCTTCTCCAGGCTAATCCTTGCTCTGCCATTCGTAAGGTATTCAAGAAACCCACCAAAAAGCACATGCCGACCCTCAAGCCAGCCGAGTTGCCACATCTGATGGCAGACATTGCAAATGGGAGGTTAGACCTCACAACACGCTGCCAAATTGAATGGAGCTTGCATACCTTGGTTCGCCCAGGCGAATCCGCAGGTACTCGCTGGGATGAGATCGATATCGATGCCAAAGTCTGGAACATCCCTGAAGATCGGATGAAGAAGGAACGCCCGCACCGAGTCCCTCTGACACCACAAGCAATATCCCTGCTGGAACGGATGAAACCGATTAGTGGCCACCGCCCCTTCGTGTTCCCTGGCTACCGTGATCCACTCGGCCACATCAACGACCAGAGCGCGAATGCCGCCCTCAAGCGACTGGGCTATGGCGGACGACTGGTGGCCCACGGTTTGCGCTCGCTGGGTAGCACCACTCTAAACGAACAGGGATTCAACCCTGATGCCATCGAGGCAGCACTGTCTCACGCAGACGAGAACGAGATCCGCCGTGCCTATAATCGTGCAGATTACTTTGAGCAACGAGTGATAATGATGATGTGGTGGAGCAACCACATTGAACAGGCTAGCCAAGGGAACCTCTCTCTGGCTAGCGGTTTTAGAGCATTGACAGTTGTGGGCGAGTAGCCCACATCTGACTAATTGCCCGGACTATATGGAATTTTGACGTAAAGAAATATTGAAGGCCCTATCCACCTACCGATATTCAGCTCACAAAAGTCAAAGATATGGAGATTTGCAGACCGACACATTGTATTGACTGTGACTGCCACCACTCTAGACGACAAAACTATTCTAGGTGAAATCTTGGTGTAGAATCGCTCATAGAAATAGGAGAGCTACGTGATAACCTATGCAGACGATGGTATGAGTCCTCACATCACCACAAGTAGATCACTTGCACATGCCCTTAACATTCCGAGCGAGCTATTGAGAGTTCACCTATGGATTGTTGCTGGCGTAGCACCAGAGACTATTCCTCAGCTCGCTAAAATGGTTATGACAGATGTTGGCACGATATGCCGCCTCACCGGCATTAGCAAGAATACTATTTCACGCAAACTCAGAACAAATACACCTCTGACTATTCAACAAGGTTCTAGGGTTTATGGTGTTATATTGGCTCTGGATGCGGCTCGCGCCCTAAATGAAAATGATAATACCAAATCCATAGCATGGCTACATCAACCAGCTAAGGGACTTGGCGGGAAAATGCCAGCTGAACTGTTGAGTACATCAGTAGGAGTTCAAGCAGTGGTAGACTTAGTAGGACGAATTGAACATGGTGTCTACTAATATAAGACAACACATCTGGCTGCCATAATTTTAGTTTTTCCTCGCGTTGCGAGAAAAGATCCAGACTTATTATAACTAAAGGGGGGGTGTCCCCCCCCTGCATTCCGTAAAAACATCTATAAAAATCATTGTTACTCATTATGAGTATACTCTTCAAAAAAAATGTCATCTTCTAAATATTTAGCATACAACTTATATGCTAACTGTTGAGCCATATTGGATATACTTGTATCCACGTCAGGGGGAGTCAATGCAGGAAGAATTTTACCTGGTAATGAGAAAGTATAACTTTCATCGCCACTGTGCATATCATAACTTGTAGTTGTATCTGTCGACGTCAGTAAATCAAACCCTAACTCTTTAGCAAGAAATATCCATACCCAACACCGGAATGAGTTTTCCTTATCATAATCACTAACCAGCTTATATATTGCGTCAACAGAACCATTGATTGCACTAACAATCCACCAATAATAAGCATTCACCACCATGCCACGAGTTTCACATTCGATTGCAATAGATTCACTACGTTTACTGCTGCCCATATAGCCAATATATAAAGAGGAATCAAGTCCATGTGATGCCAACTCGAAAACAGCATCCATATCAAATGACATTGCAGCTTTTTTCAAGTGATGATACCAATAAATGTATCGTTCTTTATCTGTGTCAACTAATGCATTAATATCAGCACCATTAAAGCCACTGGCTATTCTGTACAATTTCTGATGAAGTTCAAAATCGGTAAATGACGAGGCATTTCGGTCTGCAAATGCACTTAACTGGACCAACCCCTGGTGTACTAATGGCGAGTTAAATTCATTCTGTTTAAACATACTCATTAACTCCCCAGCATAATGGTCTGAGGAGCTAAAGCGGCTAGCAGTAGTCGAATTAGGATGAAGTTGATTACTCTGAATATAAAGCTGAGTAATGTAATCGTCGTTTAGGCGATTCCTCAAAATCTCTTTTACGCGTAGGCTTATAATACCAGCTTGCACTAACAATGTGGCCAACTTCTGAGCGACAAGCTCAGGAATACTAATACCCAGAATAACAGCTCTAGCCTCAATTGCACTTACATCCAACGCAACCTGCCATTTCGTATTACTGAGCAGAATCGCATCAGCTTGCAATGACGCGTAAGTACTGTAGCCATAGGCCGCAGCAATCATCTCGTAGATATGACTACGTTTGAGGGAGATGCCTAGTACATCTTTGAGCTCAAGTTGGGTTGTGTGGACGAACGCTTTGATGGTCATGATCCAATCTCCTAGTCCTACCCTGGGGTATACATCGCACGTTTAATCCATCCAAGGTGAGGATTTGAGGTTGAGATCATGTGGCTTGAGAGTAGTAACCATTTTGACTCGTGCGAAAGTCTGGCTGGTCAGCCGAGACAAATCATAACCTAGTAAGTGGCACTGTCCAAGAGTCCATTCTCGCCCCGAGCCTCTCCGACACCCAGTAGACCAGCCCTGTGAGTTGTGGAATGAGCCGAATGAGGGCTATTATCGGCTCATATCGCGAGCCGAATGTGGTGTCAATTCGGCTCATTTTTGGCATTGCACTGCTTGCCCGCGACACAAAATCAGCGAGATTATCGATGACCGTAGACTGGATCTGGCAACACGATGAGTGGCCCAATTTTTGCTGGCAAGACCGGCAGTTACTGCCAAAGCTACGCCAAGTGCACCGTAATCTGGGGTTGCTCCAGGGCCTTCACTTATCAGCTCACAACACAACACTGGCGCATCAGACACATGCCCTAGATACGCTGCTGGCCAATGTTATTGCTTCATCGGCCATCGAGAATCAACGACTTAATACGCAATCGGTACGTACATCACTGGCTCGTCACCTCGGCATATCGGAGCAGACACCTTACCCCACCTCAGATCGATCTGATGGATTGGCCGCCATGATTGTGGATGCAATCTATAGCACCGATGAGCAGTTGACGCTGGAACGCTTGCTGCAATGGCACCGCTGGCTTTTTCCCGCAGATGACCGGAGATTGCATCAGATACGCGTTGGCCAGCTGCGTGGTGATGAGCCGATGCAGGTGATATCCGGAGCACGTGATCGACTCATCGTGCATTTCGAAGCCCCACCACGAGAGGGGCTGGAGCAGGAATTGGCCACTTTCATCGAATGGTTCAGAACCAGTCTCGATGACCCCTGCCTAGACCCATTACTTAGGGCGGCCATCTGCCACATATGGTTTGTCACTTTGCATCCGTTTGATGACGGTAACGGACGGATTACCCGAACCCTCACCGATCTTGCACTCTCTCAGGCCGACAACCAGAGCATCAGTCTGTATGCCATGTCGGTAGTAATATTTGAGCAGCAAGCCGATTACTATCGCACTCTGGAGCAGACCCAGAGAGGTGGTCTGGATATCACCCCTTGGCTGGTTTGGTTTTTGGACACACTCAACGTCACGCTGGAACAGACCCAACAATCATGTACCCATGCGCTTGCTCGAAACCGCTTCTGGCTGCTACACGCTAGTGACCAATTGTGCCCTGAACAGGTGATGATACTGAACCATTTGCTCGACGGTTACACACAGGACAGCCTTCCGTACATTAGTGCCAGCCAGTATCAAAAAATTGCTCAGGTGAGCAAATCTACAGCCACGCGCCACCTTACTGATCTACTGGAAAAAAACTGCCTAGAAAAAGAACCTGGTGGAGGCGGTAGAAATACCCGTTATAGGCTCAAATTGACAAATCACTGATAAAGGGACTCAAAATAGGATGAGTTTCACAGACCTGTTCTTAGCGGCGATTTTCTGGGACCCTTTGCAGTCATGACAAGTCAATCCAGCTCAATACAGTACGCCTTCGCCTTAGACAGCCAAGGCGCACTCACGCACATTAGCGATGCTCTGCGCTCGAGTATCTACACCTGTCCAGGCTGTAAAAAAAACCTCACGCCAGTATTAGGCGAAAACTATGCTAAGCACTTCCGTCATTCTGAAGAATGTTGCGCCGTTGAAACCTACCTGCACAAGTGCGCCAAAGAAGCATTCTTCTATCGCTACCAACAAGCTCTCAGCCACGAAGTACCTATTAGCCTTGAGCTAGAGCGCCGGGTTTCCTGTAATGGTTCTCGTTTGGCATTAGTTAGGGACGAAACACTTCACTGCCTAAAATTCGTACCTGCGCGCTACAACTTGACTCAATTCTTCGATCAGGCGGAGTTGGAAAAGTACGATAAGGTTACAGGACTGCGCCCAGACATAATGTTGTGTGATGCTGCTGGCGAAAGGCGTTGTTATGTCGAGATTTTTGTTACGCACCCCTGCTCTCAAGAGAAGATCGAAACCGGCATCCCGATTCTTGAGTTTAAGGTTCACTCTGCCGCCGATATTCAGATGTTGCTTACCGGGTCATATTCAATCAAGGATACTTCTCTGAGAGTGTTCAACTGGGCCCCTCCCTCGCAAACCGTTGATACGTGCACTGGAGTCTGCTCCGCAGGTAACGTGGTTATGTCTGTTTGGAGCTTAAGCGATTCCGGCCGACTCAACGAACAAACGATGCGGCTCGCTGAAGTGGATCTAACAATCAACTCTGACGTCAACACATGGCCGAAATCGTTAGGAGGTGTCGAGTTGGCCGATAACTTAAGAACTTTTCTCCGTCAAGCCGATCCTCATTCGTTATTTTCTAACTGCATTATGTGCGAGCAAGCAAACCGCTGGGAGGATGGCTATCTGCAATGTCGAAGTAAGGCAAAAATAGTTCCTTACACAGAGGCCCGTCAGTGCGCCAGTTACAAGGTTAAGGCATGAAAAAAAGACTGACTTGGGAGCAAAAATGCATTGTTGGCCATGATACCGGACATGCGTTGGTAAAAGCCGTACCGGGTAGTGGAAAAACAACCACTCTCGTCAAGCGCATTGAAAGGTTAGTAAAAACGGGGACGGACCCTCGTTCCATCCTGGTTTTGATGTACAACAAATCTGCCCAGGAGAACTTCACTGATAAATTGAAAACAGCACTGAAGTCGAGAGTGATACCAGAAATCCGCACGTTCCACAGTTTGGCCTTAACGATTGTTGGTTACGGGGAGCGCCGACAGCTAATCAAGAAGAAAAACCTCATCACACCCGACGACTACCGATATGAGCAACTGATTAAGCAAGCCTATCGCTATGGTTTTGACTATGAGGCGAGTTACATCGACCCCAATGAAATTGAAACCTTCGAGTTGTTTATCTCTTGTTGGCGCGCTGCGGCAGTAACTCCTGTTGATGCAGCTAATGATCCAACATTCAACAACATCAAACGAGAATTTATTCGCGCTTATAGCCGCTATTGTGAGCTGTTGGAGGAAAACTGTCTGCGAACCTTTGATGACTGTTTGGTTGAGGCTGTTGCACTGTTGCGTAAAGACAGCAGCCTTGGTGCCCACTTCAAACACATCATTGTTGATGAATATCAGGATGTTAACTGGATACAGCATGAAATGACCCGCTTGCTATCCAAGCAGGATACGTCAGTTATGGCTGTGGGTGATGTTAACCAGTGTATTTACGAGTGGCGAGGTGCTCGACCAGATTTTATCGGTGGCCTGTTTGAACAGCATTACCAGAATACGAAGGTATTTCAACTTTCATGCACGTTCAGGTTTGGCCATGAGCTTTCCTTGATGGCAAACTCGGTAATTCGGCGTAATTCCACTAAACTGACCAAGCTTTGTGTCAGTCATCCTAGCACCCCAAAAACGGAGGTCAGATTGCACTTTGATAACAGCTTATCCAAGGTGCTATCAAACCTTTCGGTGAGCAGCGGAACACAAGCCATATTGTCCCGCACTAAGGCGAACCTTGCCGAGGCGGAAATTGCATTACGCCTGTGTGGGCTACCCTATCGCTACCTCAATGGTTCAAGCGCATTACATACCCGTACTGAAATCGGAATACTGGTAGTCGGCGTATTGCTGTCTGTGTACGGCGATCTGCGGCTACTTGAAAACCACCCCAACAAAAAAGCGATTATCTACGGCTTTCTGAAGGAAGCTGGTTTTAACTGGCAGACAGGGCAATTAAAAGCAGCGCTCAGTGGATTGATGGCTCCACATGCCGATCTATGGACTGTTCTTGGTCAGATATTCGACGGCGCACAATACCAAAAAGACCGGCTAGGAAGACTAGCCACTATATGCCAAAAGGACGGAGAGGAAACGCCAGCTATTGATGTGTTACGCCGTCTTGGCATGGAGGGTTTTATTGATAATGTTGGCTCAGACGGCGTAACACGCACTGGCTCAAACGATCGGCAACGAGGAGTAGTGAGGATCGTGGAACTACTTGACTCTAGTAAGATCGATTCCCGGACGTTTTTAAAACTTATCCTTAACCCGGAAGAGGCTGCGACTGACTGCGAACCCTTCATCCTTTCCACACTGCATGGTTCCAAGGGACTAGAGTGGGATAAAGTGATACTGATAGGCTTAAATGAGCAAGAATTTCCTGGCGGCAAAACCGATGATCTTTATAGCGCGCGCACATCGATGAGCCCCCCCTCGACCAACGAGAACATCGAGGAAGAACGTCGGTTGTTTTATGTCGGAATTACTCGCACAAAACAACAGCTTAATCTGGTTGCCCCTCTTGATGAAGGGCTCACACTGTGGCTGAGAAACCACTGGGACAGCACCCCGAAGAAGCCACCGATAGCCACTCGCTTCGTCTATGAGGCTGGCTTGTCTGCTTGCGCTGTTACCAGTGATGCGATCTATAACAACACGTTTAAGGAACTGGAGAGTGACCTTAGCAAGTTTCACCAATGGTATCTAAGAGATCTTCAGCGATTAAAAGTCTAGGGAGCACGGACAAGATACTTGCCGATTTCCGCTTCGTGCTAATTATCGAGTTCAATGGAGGTCTATTGCTCGGAAGCAAGCTTCAGCACAACGATCCGCATAGCAACGCCTCGCAGCACCAGTATAAAGAGTTTTTAAGCGGTTCTGAGGGGCTATGCTTGCCAGTATTCAGGATCCAGCTCTATATCCACTCATTTCAGCTATGCCACGACAACACGATATCTAACCATTAACTCGAAAATGATTAGATGCAAATATACCAGAAGGAGAGAGGGAGAATTGACTTCAGGCTATGTGGTAATAGACACAGGGTGTAGTGGTCAACTAAATCCGGACACTTGGTTAGGCCGTTCTTCGGCTGTTGCTGGCGGTATCCCGTTATTGTGGTGATGTGGACGCCGCCAGTTGTAGTAATCCATCAGGTAATAACTGATATCCCGTTTCGCCTCCCGCAGGCTCAGGTATCCCGTTACCGGGAGCCACTCTGACTTCAGGCTCCTGAACAACCGCTCCATCGGGGCGTTATCCCAGCAGTTACCACGTCGGCTCATGCTCTGGGTCATGCGATAGCGCCACAGTCGTTGCCGAAATGCCCGGCTGCCATATTGGCTGCCCTGGTCAGAGTGAAACAGTACGCCTGATGGGCAACCTCGTTGTTGATAGGCCATCTCCAGTGCGTTGATGGCCAGTTCTGCATCTGGTTTATCTGACATAGCCCATCCCACAACCCGCCGGGTGTACAGGTCAAGCACCGCCGCCAGGTAATGCCAACGACCGCCTGCCCAGACGTAGGTGATGTCGCCACACCACACCTGATTGGGTTGCTGGACATCAAATTCGCGGGCCAGCAGATTGGGAATGTCCGGTCGTTCAGACTGTGCCGCCTTATAACGGTGTGCGCCCGGCTGTTTGGATGCCAGCCCGGCTTCCTTCATCAGGTTACGTACTTTGAATCGGCCAATCTGATACCCCAACTCCCGCATCATCGACATTAAGGTGCGGCTGCCTGCCGAGTCCCTGCTCGCTTTGAACAATCGACGCAACTCACAGCGCTGCTGCATGCGCTCACGGTTAATCGTCCGCCTGCGAGCCAGATAATCGTAAAAACAGGAGGTGGGAACATCGAAAGCGCGGCAGACCAGGGTGATGGGGGCTTGCTCCCTCAATCGGTCTATCAGCGCGTACGTGTGAACTCGTCCGCCATCAAGAGAGCAGTAGCCTTTTTTAGAATGTCCTTTTCACGTTTGAGCCGATTGATACGGGCTTCCAACTCCTGAATTTTTTGCTGCTCCGGAGTCAATGCTTTGCCGATTGGGGTTGTGCCAGCTCGTTCGGATTGGAGTTGCTGAACCCAGCGACGAAGCACGGTTTCGCCGACATTCAGTGAACGGCTTGCTTCGGGGACCGAATAGCCCTGGTCAAGCACCAGGGATGCAGCTTCAAGTTTGAATTCGGCAGTAAACGAGCGACGTAATCTTGTCATTGAACACCTCAGGTCATGGTGGCGACTGTACCACCTAAAATGGTGTCCGGGATGATTAGACCACTACAGGGGGACTGTAAACAAGCTGCGGTGTTTACAGCCCCACATACGTTGAGAATGCTATTTTCATCGAATTTGAAGTTTACGTTTTTGGCATGGGTGTTTTAAGCACTTACATACAGCAATTTAAATTTCAGAATTACCATTAATACGTTGAAACAAGCAAGACCAACCTTTAATTGTTCAGCATTGAAACTAAACTCACATCAATCATAGGGAAGGTGCGAATAAGCGGGGAAATTCTTCTCGGCTGACTCAGTCATTTCATTTCTTCATGTTTGAGCCGATTT